>NZ_JAPCIQ010000011.1:0-79680 GCF_027707405.1 Aeromonas sp. QDB68
ACTGCTGCAACTTTCGTTGCTTTGGTCACTTCATCAGACATTGAAAATCAAAAATTGTTTTTTGATGCTCGATGCTGCGAGTGCCCACACAGATTGCTTGATTCAAATTGTTAAAGAGCGACGCAGCTTTTGGCTGCTGCGGGAGTGGCATTCTACTCAACCGCCTTCTCGAGTCAAGCCTTATTTTGACAGGCTTTTCGAGGTTACCGACTTAGGCTTTGCATTGCCGCTTGCCGTGTCGATGGAGGCGCATTATAGGGAGTGAGTTCGTTCTGGCAAGCAGATAATTGCAAAAAGATGGCTTTCATCATTCAACCGCTCACAAAGCCACCAAAAAGCATTTAAAACCAGCAAAATCAGCCCACGGTGGGGACTGCTACGGCAAAATCATGCAGATTGTCATAGATGGCATCGGCCAGCTCGACACCAGCATCCGTTACCGGCTTGCCCGTTCTGACCATGATCTTGTGACCAACCCCGGCATTGATGGCAGCTTTTAGATCGGAAGGCTTGTCACCCACCATATAAGAGCGGCTCATATCGATGTTCAGTTCTTGCTTGGCAAGCAGCAACATTCCCGGTTCTGGTTTGCGGCAGTCACAGGGAGCACCATGCTCCGGATGATGCGGGCAGAAGTAGATACCATCGAGATCCACGTCGCGATCGGCCAATGACCAATCCATCCACTCGGTCAGATTCATGAAATCATCTTCGCTGAAATAACCGCGGGCGATACCAGACTGGTTGGTGACAACGACCAGCAGATACCCTTTCTTCTTCATCAGCTGCAGGGCTTCGATGACCCCGGGCAAAAAGTGGAAGTCATCTACCTTGCTGACATAACCGGTGTCTTCGTTGATGACACCATCACGATCCAGAAAAATGGCTGGTTTGCTCACAGAAACGACCTCTATCAATGATTTCGCAAAGTATCTCACAGGCCATTTAAAGCCCCAAAAGTAAAAGGGGTGGCCGAAGCCACCCCTTTCATGTGCGTATTTAAAGTATCGATTAAGCGATAACTTTAGCTACAACACCAGCACCTACGGTACGGCCACCTTCACGGATGGCGAAACGTAGGCCGTCGTCCATCGCGATCGGCGCAATCAGGGTAACAACCATCTTGATGTTGTCGCCAGGCATGACCATCTCTACGCCTTCCGGCAGCTCGATGGTACCGGTCACGTCGGTAGTACGGAAGTAGAACTGCGGACGGTAGCCCTTGAAGAACGGGGTGTGACGACCACCTTCTTCCTTGGACAGCACGTACACTTCGGATTCGAACTTGGTGTGCGGCTTGATGGTGCCCGGCTTGGCCAGTACCTGACCACGCTCTACGTCTTCACGCTTCACGCCACGCAGCAGCGCGCCAACGTTCTCACCTGCACGACCTTCGTCCAGCAGTTTGCGGAACATTTCAACGCCGGTACAGGTGGTCTTGGTGGTATCTTTGATACCAACGATTTCCACTTCTTCACCAACCTTGACGATACCGCGCTCTACACGACCGGTTACTACGGTACCACGGCCTGCGATGGAGAACACGTCTTCGATAGGCATCAGGAACGGCTGGTCAATGGCACGCTCCGGCTCCGGAATGTAGGTGTCCAGGTGGCCAGCCAGTTCCAGGATCTTCTCTTCCCACTGAGCTTCGCCTTCCAGCGCTTTCAGTGCGGAACCACGGACTACCGGCAGGTCATCACCCGGGAAGTCGTACTCGGACAGCAGTTCGCGAACTTCCATCTCGACCAGTTCCAGCAGCTCTTCGTCATCTACCATGTCGCACTTGTTCATGAACACGATGATGTACGGAACGCCTACCTGACGACCCAGCAGGATGTGTTCACGAGTCTGCGGCATCGGGCCGTCAGTCGCTGCTACTACCAGGATTGCGCCGTCCATCTGGGCAGCACCGGTGATCATGTTTTTAACGTAGTCGGCGTGACCCGGGCAATCTACGTGAGCGTAGTGGCGGGTAGCAGTGTCGTATTCTACGTGGGAGGTGTTGATGGTGATACCACGCTCACGCTCTTCCGGCGCCTTGTCGATCTGGTCGAAGGCGAAAGCTTTACCACCGAAGTGCTTGGCCAGCACGTTGGTGATGGCGGCGGTCAGGGTGGTTTTACCGTGGTCAACGTGGCCGATGGTGCCGACGTTTACGTGCGGTTTATTACGCTCAAATTTTTCTTTAGACACGACGTAGTCCTTCTAGGTTAAACCCGCCTACCGTCGTAGGCGGGGAATCTTAAATTACTTGGATTTGCGCTCTTCGATCACGGCCTGGGCGACGTTGGTCGGGGCATCGTGATACTTGGCGAATTCCATGGCGTAAGAAGCACGACCCTGGGTAGCAGAACGCAGGGAGGTGGCGTAACCGAACATTTCGGCCAGCGGCACCAGCGCACGTACGATCTTGCCGGACGGGCCATCTTCCATGCCTTCGATCAGGCCGCGACGACGGTTCAGGTCACCGATCACGTCGCCCATGTAGTCTTCCGGAGTCTCGACTTCGACCTTCATGATCGGTTCGAGCAGTACCGGGTTGGCCTTCATGAAGCCAGCCTTGAACGCCAGAGAAGCAGCGATCTTGAACGCCAGTTCGGAAGAGTCGACATCGTGGTAGGAACCGAAGTGCAGACGCACACCCAGATCCATTACCGGATAGCCTGCCAGCGGGCCGGACTTCAGCTGCTCGCGGATACCCTTGTCAACACCCGGGATGAATTCGCCCGGAATCACGCCACCCTTGATGTCGTTGACGAATTCGTAGGCTTTGCCTTCTTCCAGCGGGTACATGTCGATAACGACGTGACCGTACTGACCACGACCACCGGACTGCTTGGCATGCTTGCCTTCGATGTCCTTGACGGTGTTGCGGATGGTTTCACGGTAGGCAACCTGCGGCTTACCTACGTTGGCTTCTACCTTGAACTCGCGACGCATACGGTCAACGATGATGTCCAGGTGCAGCTCACCCATACCGGCGATGATGGTTTGACCAGATTCTTCGTCGGTCCATACGCGGAAGGACGGATCTTCCTGAGCCAGACGGCCCAGAGCCAGACCCATCTTCTCCTGGTCAGCCTTGGATTTCGGCTCAACGGCGATGGAGATTACCGGCTCCGGGAATTCCATACGCTCCAGGATGATCGGTGCGCTTTCGTCACACAGGGTATCACCGGTGGTGACGTCCTTCAGGCCGATGGCAGCAGCGATGTCGCCTGCGCGAACTTCTTTGATCTCTTCACGCTTGTTGGCATGCATCTGAACGATACGGCCGAAACGCTCGCGCTTCTCTTTAACGGAGTTCAGCACGGAGTCACCGGAGTTGACCACACCGGAGTAAACACGGAAGAAGGTCAGGTTGCCCACGAACGGGTCGGTAGCAATCTTGAATGCCAGAGCAGAGAACGGCTCGTCATCGGAAGCGTGACGCTCGTCCTTGGTCTCGCCATCCAGCTTCAGACCGTCGATAGCAGCAACGTCGGTCGGAGCCGGCAGGTACTCGACCACGGCATCCAGCATGGCCTGTACGCCCTTGTTCTTGAACGCGGAACCACAGGTAACCAGGATGATTTCGTTGTTCAGAACACGCTGACGCAGAGCTTTCTTGATCTCTTCTTCAGTCAGTTCTTCACCACCCAGGTATTTTTCCATCAGGTCTTCAGACGCTTCAGCAGCGGCTTCAACCAGATTCATGCGCATTTCTTGCGCCTGTTCCAGCAGCTCGGCCGGGACGTCTTCGTAGTCGAAGGATACGCCCTGGTCAGCTTCGCTCCAGTTGATGGCTTTCATCTTGACCAGGTCGATAACGCCCTTGAAGTTCTCTTCGGAACCGATGTTCAGTTGCAGAGGAACCGGGTTACCTTTCAGACGGGTCTTGATGTGCTCAACGCAGCGCAGGAAGTTGGCACCGGTACGGTCCATCTTGTTGACGAACGCGATACGGGGAACCTTGTACTTGTTAGCCTGACGCCATACGGTTTCAGACTGGGGCTGTACGCCACCTACGGCACAGTACACCATCACGGCGCCATCCAGAACACGCATGGAACGCTCTACTTCGATAGTAAAGTCAACGTGGCCCGGGGTATCGATGATGTTGATACGGTGCGGTTGGAACTGTTTACCCATACCGGACCAGAAAGCGGTGGTCGCGGCGGAGGTGATGGTGATACCACGCTCTTGTTCCTGTTCCATCCAGTCCATGGTGGCGGCGCCATCGTGAACTTCACCGATCTTGTGACTTACACCGGTGTAAAACAGAACGCGCTCGGTAGTAGTAGTCTTACCGGCGTCGATGTGAGCGGAGATACCGATATTACGATAACGCTCAATGGGGGTTGTACGAGCCATTGTCATCCTCTTACTAGGGCGCTTGTCCCCAGATAATTAAAGGTGCGCAGAGTCAGAAGACCCTGCGCAAGCGGATTACCAGCGGAAGTGAGCGAAGGCCTTGTTCGCTTCAGCCATACGGTGAACGTCTTCACGTTTCTTGACAGACGAACCCTTATTGTCAGCGGCATCCAGCAGCTCGCCAGCCAAACGCTGAGCCATTGATTTTTCACCACGTTTACGAGCGGCATCAACCAACCAGCGCATTGCCAGAGCATTGCGACGTACCGGACGAACTTCTACCGGCACCTGATAGGTTGCACCACCGACGCGACGAGATTTAACCTCGACCGCCGGACGAATGTTGTCCAGAGCGACTTCGAACAGGGCCAGGTGCTCTTTGCCAGATTTGGTGGCAATGATGTCCAGGGCGCCATATACGATGGCTTCTGCAACAGATTTCTTACCGTCAACCATTACTACGTTGACAAATTTAGCCAGCAGCTCTGATCCGAACTTGGGATCCGGCAGGATTTTACGCTGACCAACAACACGACGTCTTGGCATTTCAAATTCTCCGTAACTTCAGGGGTTACCCAAAACTAGAAAGTTATCTAACTAGAAACGAATTAACGTTTGGCCTTACTTAACGGAGAACCATTAAGCTTTCGGACGCTTCACGCCGTACTTGGAGCGAGCCTGCTTACGGTCTTTAACACCGGCACAGTCCAACGCACCACGAACGGTGTGATAACGAACACCTGGCAAGTCTTTTACACGACCGCCACGGATCAGAACAACAGAGTGCTCTTGCAGGTTGTGACCTTCACCACCGATGTAGGAGGTGACTTCGAAGCCGTTGGTCAGACGTACACGGCATACTTTACGCAGTGCAGAGTTAGGCTTCTTCGGGGTGGTGGTGTATACACGGGTGCATACGCCACGCTTCTGAGGGCACGCTTCCAGCGCCGGCACGTTGCTTTTCACAACGAGCTTGATGCGTGGCTTGCGAACCAACTGGTTAATAGTTGCCATCAAAAGGCTCCTGATAATGACTTCATAAACGTGTGAAAAATCCTCCCCGCAGATACGGGGACGCGAAATTTTATGCCCTGTTGTCTGGGGAGTCAAGATTTATACAATTTGCACACCGAAATGGCAAATGACAGTCGAATGACATTATGCTAAGCAACTGAGATAAAAAGGAAAAACCAAACCTAAGCGCCCCAGGTCTGCGGTGATCCGTGCTCGGCGATCAACCTGATCAAACCCGGCATATCGAGTTCCATACCCATCCCGGGTGACAAACCTCTCGCTTGCAGGTCTTCCTTCATGACGTACAGGGGGACCTCTGCCAAGCGCTCGCACCAACCGGGGGCAGCAGCCGCCATCACGGCATCCTGCATCAACACCACCAGATCCCCTTCCATGCGGTAACGCAACGCCAACTCGAGATCCTGGCTCATGAAGGGAGAGTTCAATATCAGCTGTATCACGGGCACCTCAGAAGCAGATGTGGGTGGTGAAACCCGCCCAGCTACGGCGAATTTCCGCAGGAGAGAGCGGAATAACTGGGATTAGCAGATCCGCCGCCGTCAGTCCTCGCTCAGCCAGTGACACCGCACAGACATAGATCTCCTCGATGTCATACAGTTCCAGCATCTTGAATGTCGGGGCGTAGTGACGCTGCAATATGGCATGTGGTGATTGCTCCCTCACCAGTTGCATCACGCCATCCCCCACCAGAAAGAGTGCCAGGGACTCCGTCAATGCAGAGGTGGCCAGCAGAGCATCCAGCCCCTCCCGACCACTCGCCGAACCATGGGGACCACGCCGTGAGATAAACGCTATTCTGGTCATTTTGTCCCCCTAGAACTGAACGAAGCGATCAGCGGTCAGTGCGGCTTCCGCCAACTGACCGAGCCCGCTCAGGCAGAATGGTGCTTCCAGATTGAAATGCTCCCGTCCCATTCCCTTGGCCTCCTGCTCATCCAGCACGCCACGGCGCATGGCCGCAGCCACACACACATCGATGCGGATGCCCTGCTGGATGGCCAACTCGCGCCACAACGCCACCAGGTCGGTCTCATCGCTGGCTGGCGTATGGAGGCCATTGGCATTGCACACCCCCTCCTGATAGAAGAAGAGGTGGGACAAGCGGTGTCCCTGCTCGACCAGACTCAGGGCAAAACGATAGGCCGTGCTGGCCGTCTGGGTGCCATAGGCGGGCCCGGTGACCAGCAGAGCAAAATTCAGACTCATGATCGCACTCCTGCACAGCGGTGCATCCATTCTACCTCATAGACGCAAAAGCCCCTCCTGGGAGGGGCTTTTCCAATGAAACAGGCTCAGACGTAAGCGATGGCTTCGACTTCGACCAGCACATCCTTGGGCAGACGAGCGACCTCCACGCAGGAACGTGCCGGAGCAGATTCGCCAAAGTAGCGGGCATACACCTGGTTGAAGGCCACGAAGTTGTTCATGTCACTCAGGAAGCAGGTGGTCTTCAGCACCTTGCTGGTATCGGCCCCTGCGGCTTTCAAGACTGCGACCAGATTCTTCATCACCTGCTCTGCCTGAGCCTCGATGCCACCGGCAACGATGTCCATGGTGGCCGGATCGAGCGGGATCTGCCCGGAGGTAAAGACCAGCTCACCCAGCTTGGTAGCCTGGACATAAGGGCCAATTGCGGCAGGCGCCTTGTCGGTTGCAATCACTTCTTTAGCCATTGTTATCTATCCCCTATCTATGGCGCTTACTCGCTCTCTTCTTCACCCTGCTTGCGCTGTCGGATGTAGAGATACACGGTATGTTTGGAAATATTCAGCTTGTCGGCGACCAGGTTGATCGAATCCTTGATATCAAATATGCCCTTCTCGAACAACTGGGTCACGATAAAACGGTTCTTGGCATTGTTGGCCACGGAGGGATCACGATTGATCTCGTCGATGGTGTTGTCCACCGTCTGGGCAACCAGCTCTTCGACGCTGTTGGCGAAGGTTTCCGGTGATTGCCGCTCCACCTGCTGTGGTGTCGGGAAGAATTCGGCCACGAACTCGTGGAAAGGCGCATTGATGTGCAAATTGATGCAGATAAGGCCGATCACCTGCTTGTCGCGGTTACGGATGGCGATGGTGCTCGACTTCATCAAGGCACCGGTCCGACTGCGGGCAAAATAACTCTGGGTGTGATCCTGACCCGTGCTCTCGATGTCCTTGAGCATCCGCAGGGCGAGATCGGTGATCGGCGCCCCCAGAGTTCGACCCGTATTGAAACCATTCGCGATTTGGATCACGGACTCATGCAGATTTTCCAGGGAGTGGAGCACCACCTCGCAGTGCTTGCCGAACAGATCGGCCAGGCCTTCGATAAGGCCCCCATATGAACGCAACAGCTCCCTGTCTTCGTCTGTAAAAGCGCGACCGCTCAGTTGCTCTTCGGGAAGCAGTACTTCCTCGATACCGACAGCCATGTTCTACCCCTGTAATACCCATTCAACTTTCCCGAGTTTTCAGTTGCGACGGGGCAATGTCAACTTTTTTTGATTTTTTGCTCTATAACCTTGCACTGGATCATCCCCCTGCCCCAGCCCAGTGCACGCTGGGCGCCGGATGGGAAATAAAAAAAGGGCCCCTAGAAGGGGCCCTTTTCAAGCACTGCAGCGGAAGATTACTCTTCGTCAAAACTGCCGGCTGCGTTGAGCAGATCCGCCAGGTTTTGCTGAGCTTCATCGGCAGTCACCTGCGGCACACCGACAGCACGGGCTGCGGCGGCACGCTGGTTGATCCGGCTGTGGTGGTAGGCAAAGCCGGTACCCGCCGGGATCAGACGACCCACGATCACGTTCTCTTTCAGGCCGCGCAGTTCATCGCGCTTGCCACCCACGGCCGCTTCGGTCAGCACGCGGGTGGTTTCCTGGAAGGAAGCCGCGGAGATGAAGGACTCGGTGCTCAGAGACGCCTTGGTAATACCCATCAGAATATGACGGTAGGTAGCCGGGGTCTTCCCTTCGGCAACCAGTTTACGGTTGGCAATCTTCACACGGGCCACTTCAACCTGTTCACCTTCGATCAGGTCGGTGTCGCCAGCGCTCAGGATCTCGCACTTGCGAAGCATCTGACGCACGATGACTTCGATGTGCTTGTCGTTGATCTTAACGCCTTGCAGACGGTAAACGTCCTGCACTTCGTTGGCGATGTAGTTGGCGACCGGGCTGATACCGCGCAGACGCAGGATATCGTGAGCAGACTCGGGACCGTCCGCCAGCACTTCACCCTTCTCAACTTTTTCACCTTCGAACACGTTGAGGTGACGCCATTTCGGAATCATCTCTTCATAGATCTCGCCACCATCGGTCGGGGTGATGACCAGACGACGTTTGCCCTTGGTCTCTTTCCCGAAGGAGATGGTACCGGAGATCTCGGCCAGGATGGCCGGCTCTTTCGGCTGACGTGCTTCGAACAGATCCGCAACGCGCGGCAGACCACCGGTGATGTCCTTGGTACCACTGGACTCTTGGGGGATACGCGCAACCGCGTCACCCACGCCCACGTTGGCACCATCTTCCAGGTTCACGATCGCCTTGCCCGGCAGGAAGTACTGGGCGGGAACGTCGGTGCCCGGGATCATCACATCCTTGCCATTCAGGTCGACCAGTTTCACGGTCGGACGCATCTCTTTACCGGCGCTCGGACGCTCGTTGACATCCAGCACGACGATGGAAGAGAGACCGGTCAGCTCGTCGGTCTGACGAGTGATGGTCACACCGTCGATCATGTGTTCGAAGTGCAGGCGACCCGCCACTTCGGTGATGATCGGGTGGGTGTGCGGGTCCCAGTTCGCGACGGTATCACCGGCGTTCACCGCTTCGCCATCCTTCACTTCCAGCACGGAACCGTAAGGCAGCTTGTGGCTTTCCTTGGTACGGCCCATCTCGTCCATGATGGTCAGCTCGGTAGAACGGGAGGTGATAACCAGCTTGTCAGAGTTGTTCAGAACGAACTTGGCGTTCTGCAACTTGATGCTACCGGTGTTCTTCACCTGGATGCTGCTCTCGGCAGCCGCTCGGGACGCGGCACCACCGATGTGGAAGGTACGCATCGTCAGCTGGGTACCCGGTTCACCGATGGACTGAGCGGCGATAACACCGACAGCCTCACCCTTGTTAACCAGGTGACCACGGGCCAGATCACGGCCGTAGCAGTGAGCACAGTTACCGAAGTCGGTCTCACAGGTGATGGCAGAACGTACCTTCACGCGGTCGACGGAGTTGCGCTCCAGCAGGTCACACAGCTGCTCGTCGAGCAGGGTGTTGCGCGCTACCAGCACTTCATCCTCGGTACCCGGCTTGATCACGTCTTCGGCCACCACACGACCCAACACGCGCTCACGCAGCGGCTCGACCACGTCGCCACCCTCGATCAGCGGAGTCATCCACAGACCGTCGGTAGTGCCGCAATCGTCCTCGGTGATCACCATGTCCTGGGCCACGTCAACCAGACGACGGGTCAGGTAACCGGAGTTCGCTGTCTTCAGTGCGGTATCCGCCAGACCTTTACGAGCACCGTGAGTGGAGATGAAGTACTGCAGTACGTTCAGACCTTCACGGAAGTTCGCCACGATCGGCGTCTCGATGATGGAGCCATCCGGCTTCGCCATCAGGCCACGCATACCGGCCAGCTGACGGATCTGGGCGGCGGAGCCCCGCGCACCAGAGTCGGCCATCATGAAGATACTGTTGAAGGAGGCTTGCTCTTCCTCATCGCCCAGGGAGTTGACGTTACGCTCCTTGGAAAGGTTGTCCATCATGGCCTTGGAGACGCGATCGTTCGCGCTGGCCCAGATATCGATAACCTTGTTGTAACGTTCGCCCGCGGTCACCAGACCGGACAGGAACTGGTCCTGGATCTCGGCAACTTCGGCTTCTGCAGCAGCGATGATGTCTTTCTTGGCATCCGGGATGACCATGTCATCGATACCAACAGAGGCACCGGACAGGGCCGCGTAGTGGAAACCGGTATACATCAGCTGGTCAGCGAAGATGACGGTATCCTTCAGGCCCTGCTTGCGATAGCAGGTGTTCAGCAGACGGGAGATGAGCTTTTTGCCCAGCGCCTTGTTGGAGACGCACTTGATCCAGTTCTGCGGGTTGGCGTCCAGGTCAGCCTGCTCTGCAGCAGTCAGTACCTTGGGCTCGTCGATCAGCGCGTATTCCATGCCTTTGGGCAGGATCAGGCTCAGGATCGCACGACCAACGGTGGTGTTCTTCATCTCGGTCTTGGCAACTAGCTCACCGGCTTCGTTCTTCACGTACTCGGTGATGCGGCACTTGACGCGAGCATGCAGGTCGGCCAGACCGGCACGGTAGACCTTCTCGGCCTCTTTAGGACCGGACAGCACCATACCTTCGCCTTTGGCGTTGATACGGGCACGGGTCATGTAGTACAGACCCAAGACCACGTCCTGGGAAGGAACGATGATCGGCTCACCGGAGGCAGGCGACAGGATGTTGTTGGTGGACATCATCAGGGCGCGCGCTTCCAGCTGGGCTTCCAGGGTCAGCGGTACGTGGACCGCCATCTGGTCACCGTCGAAGTCCGCGTTATAGGCGGCACAAACGAGCGGGTGCAGCTGGATGGCCTTCCCTTCGATCAGGGTCGGTTCAAACGCCTGGATACCCAGACGGTGCAGGGTCGGTGCACGGTTCAGCAGAACCGGGTGTTCGCGGATCACTTCGTCCAGGATGTCCCAGACGACGGCTTCTTCGCGCTCCACCATCTTCTTGGCGGCCTTGATCGTGGTCGCCAGACCGCGGGATTCCAGCTTGCCGTAGATGAAGGGCTTGAACAGCTCAAGTGCCATCTTCTTCGGCAGACCGCACTGATGCAGACGCAGGGTCGGACCTACGGTGATAACGGAACGACCAGAGTAGTCGACACGCTTACCCAGCAGGTTCTGACGGAAACGACCTTGCTTACCCTTGATCATGTCGGCCAGGGATTTCAGCGGGCGCTTGTTGGAACCGGTGATGGCACGACCACGACGGCCGTTGTCCAGCAGGGCATCCACGGACTCTTGCAGCATGCGCTTTTCGTTGCGCACGATGATGTCCGGCGCAGCCAGGTCCAGCAGACGCTTCAAGCGGTTGTTACGGTTGATCACGCGACGGTACAGATCGTTCAGATCGGAGGTCGCGAAACGGCCGCCGTCCAGCGGTACCAGCGGACGCAGGTCCGGCGGCAGCACGGGCAGCACTGTCATGATCATCCACTCCGGCTTGTTGCCGGATTGCAGGAAGGCTTCCATCAGCTTCAGACGCTTGGT
This sequence comes from Aeromonas sp. QDB68, assembly GCF_027707405.1. Lineage (NCBI taxonomy): Bacteria > Pseudomonadati > Pseudomonadota > Gammaproteobacteria > Aeromonadales > Aeromonadaceae > Aeromonas > Aeromonas sp. QDB68. The sequence goes on from NZ_JAPCIQ010000011.1 coordinate 11,659, forward strand.
GGTCTTCTTGCGCTTGGTCTCGGAGTTGGTCTGATCCAGCTCCTCACGCATGGCTTTGACTTCGCCTTCCAGATCGATGGCGCGCAGCAGAGCCAGAATGGCCTCGGCACCCATCTTGGCGTCGAATTCGTCGCCCCACTCTTCCAGTGCGTCCAGATAGTTCTCTTCGGACAGCATCTGGCTGCGCTCGAGGTTGGTCATGCCGGGTTCGATCACTACATAGGATTCGAAATACAGCACGCGCTCGATGTCACGCAGGGTCATGTCCAGCAGCAGACCGATACGGGACGGCAGGGACTTCAGGAACCAGATGTGGGCAGTCGGGCTGGCCAGCTCGATGTGGCCCATGCGCTCACGACGGACCTTGGTCTGGGTCACTTCTACACCGCACTTCTCGCAGATCACACCACGGTGTTTCAGGCGCTTGTACTTGCCGCACAGACACTCGTAGTCCTTCACCGGTCCGAAGATACGGGCGCAGAACAGACCATCACGCTCCGGCTTGAAAGTCCGGTAGTTGATGGTCTCAGGCTTTTTGACCTCACCGAATGACCAGGAGCGGATCATGTCAGGAGAGGCCAGACCGATCTTGATACTGTCAAACTCTTCGGTCTTGGTCTGAGCCTTCAAAAACTTGAGTAAGTCTTTCACGTGTTTCCCCTGTCAGGAGTCTAACCTCGGCGCCCCGGCTGCCGAAACAGCGGGGCGCCCACGTCAATTCTCGAACAATAAGAGCGAGCTCTTACTCTTCGTCCAGCTCGATGTTGATACCCAGAGAGCGGATTTCCTTCAGCAATACGTTGAAGGATTCGGGCATGCCCGGCTCCATACGGTGGTCGCCATCCACGATGTTCTTGTACATCTTGGTACGGCCGTTCACATCGTCAGACTTGACGGTCAGCATTTCCTGCAGGGTATATGCCGCACCGTAAGCCTCCAGGGCCCACACTTCCATCTCACCGAACCGCTGACCACCGAACTGCGCCTTACCACCCAGCGGCTGCTGGGTAACCAGGCTGTAGGAACCGGTAGAACGCGCGTGCATCTTGTCGTCTACCAGGTGGTTCAGCTTCAGCATGTACATGTAACCCACGGTGACCTTGCGCTCGAAGGCGTTACCGGTACGACCGTCGAACAGGGAGATCTGACCGGATTCCGGCAGATCGGCCAGCTTCAGCAAGGCTTTGATTTCACGCTCTTTGGCACCATCAAAGACAGGTGTAGCCACCGGCAGACCCTTACGCAGGTTACCCACCAGGGTACGCACGTCGTCGTCAGACAGTTCGGCAATGTTCACTTGCTGGGAGTCCTTTTCGCCCAGGTCATAAACCTGTTGCAGGAACTCGCGCATCTCGTGCAGCTCGCGCTGTTCTTTGATCATGCGGTCGATCTTCTCGCCGATGCCCTTGGCCGCGAGGCCCAGGTGCACTTCGAGGATCTGACCGATGTTCATACGAGACGGTACACCCAGCGGGTTCAGTACGATGTCGACCGGACGGCCGTACTCGTCATGAGGCATATCCTCGACCGGACAGATCTTGGAGATAACACCCTTGTTACCGTGACGGCCCGCCATCTTGTCACCCGGCTGGATGCGACGCTTGACGGCCAGATAGACCTTGACGATCTTCAGTACGCCCGGCGCCAGGTCATCGCCCTGGATGATCTTGCGACGCTTGTTCTCGAATTTCTTGTCGAACTCGGCCTTCAGCTCAACGTGCTGTTCAGCGATCTGCTCCAGCTCGATTTGCTTGGCTTCATCTTCGATGGCCAGCTCAAACCACTTGGAACGATCGAGCTTGTTCAGACGATCTTCGCTGTAACCGGCGGCCAGCAGCAGGTTGCGGGAACGGCCGAAAATGCCGTCTTCCAGGATCTTGAACTCTTCGGTCAAGTCCTTCTTCGCTTCCTTCAACTGCATCTCTTCGATTTCTTTGGCGCGCTTGTCTTTTTCCACGCCATCGCGGGTAAAGACCTGCACGTCAACCACGGTACCGTACACACCGTTCGGTACACGCAGGGAGGAGTCCTTCACGTCGGACGCCTTCTCACCGAAGATGGCGCGCAGCAGCTTCTCTTCCGGGGTCAGCTGGGTTTCACCTTTCGGAGTCACCTTGCCGACCAGGATATCGCCGCCCTTCACTTCTGCACCCACGTAGACGATGCCGGACTCGTCCAGCTTGGACAGAGCGGCTTCACCCACGTTCGGGATGTCAGCAGTGATCTCTTCCGGACCCAGCTTGGTGTCACGGGAGATACAGGCCAGTTCCTGGATGTGGATGGTGGTCAGGCGATCTTCCTGAACAACACGCTCGTTCACCAGGATCGAGTCTTCGAAGTTGTAACCGTTCCACGGCATGAACGCGACGCGCAGGTTCTGACCCAACGCCAGTTCACCGAGATCGGTGGACGGGCCGTCTGCCAGTACATCGCCCGCCATCACCGGCTCACCCAACATCACGCACGGACGCTGGTTGATACAGGTGTTCTGGTTGGAACGGGTGTATTTGGTCAGGCTGTAGATGTCGATGCCGGCTTCGCCAGGCAGCAGCTCATCTTCGTTGACCTTGATAACGATACGGGAGGCATCGACATAGTCGATCATGCCGCCACGCTTGGCCACTACGGTCACACCGGAGTCAACGGCCACTGCGCGTTCCATACCGGTACCAACCAGCGGCTTGTCAGCGCGCAGGGTCGGTACAGCCTGACGTTGCATGTTTGAACCCATCAATGCGCGGTTCGCGTCATCGTGTTCCAGGAACGGGATCAGGGCCGCTGCCACAGAGACGATCTGTTGCGGGCTCACGTCCATGTACTGGATCTGGTCGGCGTTCATAAAGGTGGATTCACCTTTGTGACGGCACGGGATCAATTCATCTTTCAGACGGCCATCTTCGGTGGTCGCGGCGTTGGCCTGTGCGATCACGTACTTGCCTTCTTCAATCGCAGACAGGTAATCCACTTCGTCGGTGATCACACCGTCGATCACCTTGCGGTACGGGGTCTCGAGGAAACCGTACTCGTTGGTGCGGGAATACACGGACAGCGAGTTGATCAGACCGATGTTCGGACCTTCCGGCGTTTCGATGGGGCACAGACGACCGTAGTGGGTCGGGTGTACGTCTCGAACTTCGAAACCGGCACGCTCACGGGTCAGACCGCCCGGGCCCAGCGCGGAGATACGGCGCTTGTGGGTCACTTCGGACAGCGGGTTGTTCTGGTCCATGAACTGGGACAGCTGGCTGGAACCGAAGAACTCTTTGACCGCGGCGGAGATCGGCTTGGCGTTGATCAGATCCTGCGGCATCAGGGTGTCCAGATCGCCCAGAGACAGGCGCTCCTTCACCGCACGCTCGACACGGACCAGACCGACACGGAACTGGTTCTCGGCCATTTCACCGACGGAACGAATACGACGGTTACCCAGGTGGTCGATATCGTCCACTTCGTCGTTACCGTTACGGATGTCGATCAGGCGCTTCATGACCTCGACGATATCGTCTTTGGTCAGCACGCCAACGCCGGTCTCGTCTTCACGACCCAGACGGCGGTTGAACTTCATCCGACCTACGGTAGACAGGTCGTAACGCTCGGAAGAGAAGAACAGGTTCTCGAACAGCTGCTCGGCCGCTTCACGAGTGGGCGGCTCGCCCGGACGCATCATGCGATAGATCTCGACCAGGGCTTCCAGGCGGCTGGAGCTGGAGTCGATACGCAGGGTCTCGGACATGTAGGCACCGTGATCCAGTTCGTTGGTGAACAGAACCTCGAAGTGCTTGAAGCCGGCTTGGGACAGGTTGGCAACCGCTTCCAGGCTCAGCGCCTGGTTGGCAGTGACAACCATCTCACCAGTCTGCGGGTGCGCGTAGTTCTTGGCTGCAACTTTGCCAACAACATACTCTACCGGCACCTCGATCTGGGTGATGCCGTCTTTTTCCAGCTGACGGATGTGACGGGCAGTGACACGACGACCGGTTTCAACCACCACGGCGCCATTGGCAATGATGTCGAAGGTCGCGGTCTCGCCACGCAGGCGCTCGGGCACCAGATCCATCATCAACTTGCCATCCTTGACCTCGAAACCGATGGTCTCGAAGAAGGTGGCCAGGATTTCTTCGGAACTGAAGTCCAGGGCGCGCAGAATAATGGAGGCCGGCAGTTTGCGACGACGGTCGATACGGACAAACAGGTTGTCTTTCGCATCGAACTCGAAGTCCAGCCAGGAGCCACGGTAGGGGATAACGCGGGCGTTATACAGTACCTTACCGGATGAATGTGTTTTGCCTTTATCGTGGTCGAAGAAGACGCCCGGGCTGCGGTGCAGCTGGGAGACGATAACCCGTTCGGTACCATTGATGACAAAGGTGCCGTTCTCGGTCATGAGCGGAATCTCGCCCATGTATACTTCTTGTTCCTTGATATCTTTGACGGTGCCGGCAGCTGCTTCACGGTCGTACAGAACCATACGAAGCTTGACACGCAGCGGCGCGGAGTAGGTCACTCCACGGATCTGGCATTCTTTTACGTCAAATACCGGCTCACCCAGGCGATAGCTGACATACTGAAGCTCAGCACTACCGGAGTAACTGGTGATCGGGAAAACGCTACGGAAGGCGGCTTCTAGGCCGTACTCACCTTCCGGGTCAGCCTCGATGAACTGCTTGAAGGAGTCCAGCTGAATGGACAACAGATAAGGCGTGTCCAGTACCTGGTCTCGCTTACCGAAGTCCTTACGTATGCGTTTTTTTTCGGTATAAGAGTAAACCATAGGGTTCCTCAGCTCGCTGATAAGTGACCCACTCTGTCCCCACGGGACAGCTCTGTCTCAACACCGTTTTGTGTTGGCCCGGACGATGAGGCGGTCCGGATTGCTGGTGCACCGAGAGTCGTGAACGGTGTGAAATACTCTCAGTCTACAGCGCAAAAAGGCTGGTGAATAAAGATTCACCAGCCTTAGCCTGTTTTATCAGGCTAATCTACATAAATGCAGATTATTTGATCTCAACAGAAGCACCGGCAGCTTCCAGCTCTTTCTTCAGAGCTTCAGCTTCGTCCTTGGACACGGCTTCTTTCAGATTGGTCGGAGCAGCTTCTACCAGGTCCTTGGCTTCTTTCAGGCCCAGACCGGTAGCGCCACGAACGGCCTTGATGACGGCAACTTTGTTGGCGCCAGCAGCAGTCAGAACTACGTCGAACTCGGTCTTCTCTTCTACTGCTTCAGCAGCAGCCGGGCCGGCCATGACGGCAGCAGCGGCAGAAACACCGAACTTCTCTTCCATAGCTTCGATCAGCTCAACAACTTCCATTACGGACATGGAAGCAACGGCTTCGATGATTTGGTCTTTAGTGATAGACATGACAAAAATTCCTGATGTTGAATAAACTCAAACAGCCTAGATAGGCGAGAATCAAGCAGCAGCTTGTTTCTGGTCGCGAACAGCAGCGATAGTACGAACCAGCTTGCCAGCAGAGGCTTCCTTCATGGTAGCCATCAACTTCGCAATTGCTTCTTCGTAAGTCGGCAGCGTGGCCAGACGATCAATTTGTGCTGCGGCGATAAACTCACCGTTAAAAGCGCCAGCCTTGATTTCGAACTTTTGGTTCGCTTTGGCAAACTCTTTGAACAGACGAGCGGCAGCGCCCGGGTGTTCGTTAGAGAAAGCAATCAAGGTAGGACCGGTAAATGCGTCGTTCAGGCACTCGTATTCGGTACCTTCTACCGCGCGACGCAGCAGGGTGTTACGCACAACGCGCATGTACACACCAGCTTCACGAGCGGTCTTACGCAGGACGGTCATCTTGTCTACAGTGACGCCGCGAGAATCGGCTACAACTGCAGAAAGAGCGCCTTTGGCAGCTTCGTTGACTTCAGCAACAATTGCCTTTTTGTCTTCGAGTCCCAATGCCATTGGCTTAACTCCTGGATTGAATCCGGGTCTGTTGACCCAGTACTGACACATCCCCCCTACCTTTACAACAGAGGGGAACGATGCGGTAGCAGGATTCCAGAAGAGAAAGAATCTTTCTCGCTGGGTTTCCGGCACCGTCTACGCAGGAAGAATTAAGGCTTTGCGGCCTCCTGCGGTCTTGGACGGAGGTCGAAACCCCCAACCAATCAAGGCGCAAAATTATAGATTAAATTTTGCGCCTTGTAAAACCCATCAATTAGGCCTGAGCTTCCAGGGAAGCTTGGTCTACGGCAACACCGGCACCCATGGTGGTGGAGATGCTGACTTTCTTGATGAATACACCCTTGGCGGAGGACGGCTTGGCCTTCTTCAAGGCAACCAGCAGCGCTTCCAGGTTTTCTTTCAGCTGAACTTCGTTGAAAGAGACCTTGCCCAGAGTGGTATGAATGATACCGTTCTTATCGTTACGGTAACGAACCTGACCAGCCTTGGCGTTCTTGACGGCTTCGGCTACGTTCGGAGTGACGGTACCCACTTTCGGGTTAGGCATCAGACCGCGCGGGCCCAGGATTTGACCCAGTTGACCAACAACACGCATGGCATCCGGGGATGCGATGACGACGTCGAAGTTCATCTCGCCTTTCTTGACCAGCTCGGCCAGGTCGTCCATACCAACCAGTTCAGCACCGGCAGCCTTGGCGGCTTCGGCATTGGCACCCTGGGTGAACACGGCGACACGGATGTCACGACCGGTACCGTGAGGCAGTACAGTTGCACCACGTACGTTCTGGTCGGATTTACGAGCATCGATACCCAGGTTAACGGCAACGTCAACGCTTTCAACGAACTTGGCGGTAGCCAGTTCTTTCAGCAGGGCAATGGCTTCGTTGATGGAGTACTCTTTGGTACCGTCAACTTTTTCGCGAATAACGCGCATACGCTTGGACAGTTTAGCCATTGTCTTACTCCTCCACTACCAGGCCCATGGAACGAGCGGAACCGGCGATGCAACGTACTTTTGCATCCAGATCGGCACCAGTCATATCCGGCTCTTTGGTCTTGGCGATTTCTTGCAGCTGAGCCACAGTCACCTTACCAACCTTGTCTTTGTTCGGCTTGGCGGAACCAGACTGGATACCAGCGGCTTTCTTCAGCAGGAAGGAAGCGGGCGGAGTCTTGGTTTCGAAGGTGAAGGAACGGTCGCTGTAAACGGTGATCACGACCGGTGTCGGAGAACCTTTTTCCAGCTTTTCTGTACGGGCGTTGAATGCCTTACAGAATTCCATGATGTTCACACCGTGCTGACCCAGAGCAGGACCAACGGGAGGGCTGGGGTTAGCACTGCCAGCCTTAACTTGCAGCTTGATATAAGCTGTGACTTTCTTAGCCATTACAAAAATACCTCAAAAATGGGTTCTAACGCCTCGGAGACATGCTCCTGCAAACGGCTCCCCAACAAATAAAGGGGCAGCGAATTATAGAGATAATCGCTGCCCCTGACAACCGTTAAACGTACAGAGATTAATCAGCCTTTTTCGACCTGACCAAAATCCAGTTCTACCGGCGTTGAGCGGCCGAAGATCAGTACGGAGACCTTCACGCGGCTCTTTTCGTAGTCCACCTCTTCAACGGTACCGTTGAAGTCGGCGAACGGACCATCGGCAACCCGGACCATCTCACCCGGTTCAAACAGGGTTTTCGGACGCGGCTTGTCGTGGGCATCTTGCAGACGATTGAGGATGGCATCCGCTTCCTTATCGGAGATAGGAGCAGGGCGATCGGAGGTACCGCCGATGAAACCCATTACACGTGGTACATTGCGTACCAGGTGCCATGTGGTTTCATCCATCACCATCTGGACCAGGACGTATCCCGGGAAAAATTTGCGCTCACTCTTGCGCTTCTGGCCAGCACGCATCTCGACCACTTCTTCGGTCGGGACCAGCACTTCACCAAACAGCTCTTCCATGCCATGCATCTTGATATGTTCACGCAGGGATTTGGCAACACGGCCTTCATAGCCGGAAAATGCCTGCACGACATACCATCTCATACGCTGTTCACGTTGTTCAGTCATGGCTTATCCTTACACACCGGTAATCAGGTTGACCAACCAGACCAAGGCGCCGTCCAACACGAACAGCAGCAGCCCCATCACGGCAGTCACCGCCAGCACAATCAGGGTTGTCTGAATGGCTTCCTGACGGGTCGGCCATACGACCTTGCGGACTTCCAGGCGAGACTCACGGGCAAACGCCAGTGTTGCCTTGCCCTTGGTGGTTTGCAGGGCCACTGCACCGGCAGCGGCGATGACAACGACCACACCCAGGGCGCGGACAGCAGCAATAACGTCGCTCAGCAGGTAATTGCCCACTACAGCGGCCGCCAGGATGATGAAAACCAGGCCCCAAAGCAGGGTATCCTTGCTTCCGCCCTGACCCTCAGAACTAACACTCATACAACCCACCTGTATCTGACGTAACCAAAGACACAAAAGCCCCGTACGAGACGAGGTATATGGCAGGGGCGGCAGGACTCGAACCCGCAACCATCGGTTTTGGAGACCGCTGTTCTACCAATTCGAACTACGCCCCTGCATAAGAAAGCCCCTATTATAGGGGCTTTGCTTTATTTATGTAAGCCAAGATTAAGCGATAACTTTGGCTACAACACCAGCACCTACGGTACGGCCACCTTCACGGATGGCGAAACGCAGGCCGTCGTCCATCGCGATCGGCGCAATCAGGGTAACAACCATCTTGATGTTGTCGCCCGGCATTACCATCTCTACGCCTTCCGGCAGTTCGATGGTACCGGTCACGTCGGTAGTACGGAAGTAGAACTGCGGACGGTAGCCCTTGAAGAACGGGGTATGACGACCACCTTCTTCTTTGGACAGCACGTACACTTCAGATTCAAACTTGGTGTGCGGCTTGATGGTGCCCGGCTTGGCCAGTACCTGACCACGCTCTACGTCTTCACGCTTCACGCCACGCAGCAGTGCGCCAACGTTCTCACCTGCACGACCTTCGTCCAGCAGTTTGCGGAACATTTCAACGCCGGTACAGGTGGTCTTGGTGGTATCTTTGATACCAACGATTTCCACTTCTTCACCAACCTTGACGATACCGCGCTCTACACGACCGGTAACTACGGTACCACGGCCTGCGATGGAGAAGACGTCTTCGATAGGCATCAGGAACGGCTGGTCAATGGCACGCTCCGGCTCCGGAATGTAGGTGTCCAGGTGGCCAGCCAGTTCCAGGATCTTCTCTTCCCACTGAGCTTCGCCTTCCAGCGCTTTCAGTGCGGAACCACGGACTACCGGCAGGTCATCACCCGGGAAGTCGTACTCGGACAGCAGTTCGCGAACTTCCATCTCGACCAGTTCCAGCAGCTCTTCGTCATCTACCATGTCGCACTTGTTCATGAACACGATGATGTACGGAACGCCTACCTGACGACCCAGCAGGATGTGCTCACGAGTCTGCGGCATCGGGCCGTCAGTCGCTGCTACTACCAGGATTGCGCCGTCCATCTGGGCAGCACCGGTGATCATGTTTTTAACGTAGTCGGCGTGACCCGGGCAATCTACGTGAGCGTAGTGGCGGGTAGCAGTGTCGTATTCTACGTGGGAGGTGTTGATGGTGATACCACGCTCACGCTCTTCCGGTGCCTTGTCGATCTGGTCGAAGGCGAAAGCTTTACCACCGAAGTGCTTGGCCAGCACGTTGGTGATGGCGGCGGTCAGGGTGGTTTTACCGTGGTCAACGTGGCCGATGGTACCCACGTTAACGTGCGGTTTATTACGCTCAAATTTTTCTTTAGACATGATCGTCCCTCTAAACTAACGCTGAGTACGCGGTGGCAAGCTAACCACAGAACAGTTTATATGATGGATTTGAATCAAGGGGAGTAGAGAGGTTGGTGCTGACAGGCTGGTTCGATTGCCGAACTCACCCTAAGGTGTGGCTCTCAGAATTACCTGAGCCATATCAGCATCTTGGAGCGGGCAGCGGGAATCGAACCCGCATCATCAGCTTGGAAGGCTGAGGTAATAGCCATTATACGATGCCCGCATTTCTCTAACCCAAAGAACTCAAACCGCAGAGAAATATGGTGGAGGGAGAAGGATTCGAACCTTCGAAGGCAGAGCCGTCAGATTTACAGTCTGATCCCTTTGGCCGCTCGGGAACCCCTCCAGTTGCATAAATGCCACAACGGTAATTCTGCTTGCACCCGTTGTTTTTGTCGCTTTTGCTGGGCAAATAGACGACAGACATCCAAGCGTCGCGCATTTTATGGTAAGGATTTTGGGGATGCAACCATTGCACCTTGCAAAATGTGCATTTATGCCGGGATACAGGCAAAAAAACGCTCCTTCTCCGTCCCGACCGGACGCGTCCCTTGTCGCTCCCGATCCCTTGGTGTATGGTCGCCCTGCCCAAGAAACAGTGATGACACCATGACGACAGAGCATAACCCCTATTTGCAATTCACCCGCGAACAATGGGCGTTATTGCGCGATGCGGTCCCCCTGACCCTGACCGAGCACGATCTGCAGACCCTGCGCGGGATCAACGAGAAGGTGTCATTGCGGGAAGTGGAAGAGATCTATCTGCCCCTCTCCCGTCTCCTCAATCTCTACGTCAAGGCCAAGCAGCGCCGCAGCCGGGTGCTGGAGCAGTTTCTCGGTCAGTCCCGCGGCAAGGGCACCTATATCATCAGTATCGCCGGCAGCGTGGCGGGGGGAAAGAGCACCACGGCCCGTATCCTTCAGGCACTGCTGGAGCGCTGGCCGGAGCACCCCAGGGTGGAGCTGGTCACCACCGACGGCTTCCTGTTTCCCAACAAGGAGCTGGAAGCCCGTGGCCTGATGCGCCGCAAGGGGTTCCCCGAGTCTTATGACATCCGCCATCTGGTGGAGTTTGTCGCCAATATCCGCGCCGGCCACGAGAAGGTCGAGGCCCCCGTTTACTCCCACCTCATCTATGACATCCTGCCCGACGAGAAGAAGGTGGTGGAGCAGCCGGACATCCTGATCCTGGAAGGGCTCAATGTGCTGCAAAGCGGCATGGACTATCCCCAGGACCCTCATCGCGTGTTCGTGTCGGACTTCGTCGACTTTTCCATCTATGTGGATGCCGATGCCGAGCTGCTGCGCACCTGGTACATCGATCGTTTTCTCAAATTCCGCAGCGGCGCCTTCTCGGATCCCGACTCCTATTTCCACCACTACGCCAAGCTGGCCGAGAGCGAGGCGACCGAGATCGCCAACAACATCTGGCAGGATATCAACTACCTGAACCTGCAAGAGAACATCTTGCCGACCCGGGAGCGGGCCAACCTCATCCTCACCAAGGGCAACGAGCACGCCATCGAGCAGATCAAGCTGCGCAAGTGACCACTGTCGCAGTGCATACATGAAAGAGGGGGCCCGCAGGCCCCCTCTTTCATTCAGTCCTCATGAGCGTACGAGGTCAGTCACCCCGCCGCAGGGAGAGTTCCCCTCCCAGATAGAGCTTGAGCCCCTCTTCCGTCTCCAGACGCAGGGCTCCGCGTTCGTCGATCCCCCGGGCAATCCCGCGGATCACCTGCTCTCCCATCAGCAGCTTCACCGGCTGGCCGGCGAAGTGGTCAAGCCGGTTCCAGCTCTCGACGAAACTCGCCAGTCCCGTCTGTTCGAAGGTCTGCATGGCCTGCTGCAGGTGCAGCAGCACGCAGGCGGCCAGCTCGTTGCGATCCACCAGCTCGGGCTGGATATGGCGCAGCTCGGACCAGGCCTGATCGATCTTCTCCCCCTCCCGACTCGGCATCGCCAGATTGAGGCCGACCCCGATCACCAGATGGCAGCTGGCACCCGCACTGCCGCTCATCTCTACCAGGATGCCCGCCAGCTTGCGGCCCTGGTAATAGAGGTCGTTCGGCCACTTGAGCTCCACCCCGGGATAACCGAGGGACTCCAGCGCCTCGACCACCGCCACGCCGACCGCGAGACTCAGTCCCATGGCGGCCGCCATGCCCTGCTCAAGCCGCCAGTACATGCTCAGGATCAGCTGGCAACCGAAGGGAGAAACCCAGGGTTTGCCACGACGTCCCCGCCCGGCGGTCTGGCACTCGGCCAGACAGCTTTCCCCGGAGCTCAGGGTGTTGACCCGCTCCAGCAGGTACTGGTTGGTGGAGTCGATGACAGGGAAGCAGTGCACCGGTGCCATCGGTGCCTCTGCCTGCAGCCACCCCTCGTCATAGAGGGCCATGGGCACCGCCAGCCGATAGCCCTTGCCGGTCAGGCTGAAGAGATCCAGCCCCAGATCCTTGAGCGCGGCCATGTGCTTGCTCACCGCCGCCCGGCTGATGCCAAGGCGCTCGCCCAGCTGCTCGCCGGAATGAAACTGGCCGTCGCTGAGCAGGGTGATCAGGGTCTGTCTGACGGGGGTCAGGGTCATGCCAGTACCTCGTCGAGCCAGGTTTCACCGCTGCGCCCCATGAAGCGCACCTCGTGTTCCAGCACCACACCGAACTGGTGCTCCACGCTGTCGCGGACGTGGGCCGCCAGCGCGATGAGCTCCATGGCGCTGGCGCCCCCCAGATTCACCAGCACCAGCGCCTGCTCCTGATGGACGGCGGCACGACCGATGGCAAACCCCTTGAGACCGCATTGATCGATGAGCCAGCCAGCCGCCAGCTTGGCCTGCCCTTCTGCTGCGGGGTAGCAGGGCATCTGCGGGTATTGCTGTTTCAGGGTCTCGGCCAGGGCGGCGGGCACCACAGGGTTTTTGAAGAAACTGCCCGCGTTGCCCAGCACCGCCGGATCCGGCAGCTTGGCCATGCGGGTAGCACAGACGGTGTCGAAAATGGCCTGTGGCGAAGGGGCATCTCCCAGCGCCGCCAGCGGGCCATAACCGGCGACCGGGCGCCATGCCTTGGACAGGCGCAGACCGACGGCGGTGATGAAGTGGGAGTCCTGATAGTCGTGCTTGAAGATGCTGTCACGGTAACCGAACCGGCAGTCGGCCGCCGCGATGCGCTCAACCTCGCCACTCTGCCAGTTGAACGCCTCCACGTAGGCACAGACGCTGGCCAGCTCGACCCCGTAGGCACCGATGTTCTGTACCGGGGCCGCCCCGACCGTCCCGGGAATGAGTGCCAGATTCTCCAGCCCGTGCCAGCCCTGTTGCAGGGCGTGACATACCAGCTCGTGCCAGTTTTCACCTGCCGCCACGTGTAGCAGCCAGTGCTCGGACTCCTCGTGCAGCGTGATCCCTTTCAGGCCGTTGTGGACCACCAGACCGGCAAAGTCATCGCAGAACAGGATGTTGCTTCCTCCTCCCAGCACCAGGCGCGGCAAGGTGGACAACTCCGGGTTGGTCCGCAGTTGCGCGAGATCATCCGGCCGGGTCACATCGGCCAGCCAGAGGCAGTGTGCGTCCAGGCCCATAGTATTGAGGGTCGACAGGGAGGCGTGGGGGGTGAGTTTCATCTGTGTGTTCCGACAAGGACAAGGGCGCAGTTTACCCCAGATCCCCCGGGACAAAAAACCCGGACACTTTTCGGACTCAGGGCTCTGGAGTAGAGTAACCCCTTCATCCCGCTGAGGAAGCATGCATGAACAATCAATTCGCCGTCATCGGCCTGGGCCTGTTTGGCAGCGCCTTGTGCGAAGAGTTGCAGCGCCAGAATGCCGAGGTACTGGCCATCGACATCGACGAGAGCAAGACCCGCCAGATAGCCACCCTCTGCAACCACGTCATCGTGGCCGATGCCACCGACGAGGCCACGGTCGCCGAACTGGGCCTGGCGAATTTCGACATCGTCTTTGTCGCCATCGGCGACAACCTGGAGACCAGCATCCTGACCACGCTGGTGCTGAAAGAGGCGGGCGTGAAGAAGGTCTGGGTCAAGGCCCGCGACAAGTTCCACGCCAAGATCCTGCAGAAGGTGGGCGCGGACAAGGTGATCAACCCGGAGTGGGACATGGGCCGCCGGGTGGCCCAGAGCATGCTGGACAACCGGCTGTTCGACTACCTGGAGCTGGGTCACGACATGGTGCTGACCGAGTTCGTGATCGGTTTGCAGCAAAACACCCGCACCCTGGCCGACTTGCGCCTGCTGCAGCAAAGCGATTTCCAGCTGTTGGCCATCAAGCGGGGTGAGGTGCTGCACAACGTCCTGACCGGCAAGATGGAGCTGCAACTCGGTGACATCCTGATCCTGGCCGGCAACAAGCACGCCATCGATCACTGGCTCGACACCCTATGATCAACTGGCGCAGCAACTACGCCTTCACCCTGCATCGGGAAGACAACTCCCGCTGGAGCGAGGCCAAGCTCATCCTGGGCAGTTTCCTCATCATCCTGCTGGTTGGCACCCTGTTTCTGGTCCAGCCCTCCAGCCACAAGGGTGAGGTCACCGTCATCAACGCCCTGTTCACCGCCACCTCCGCCATCAGCGTGACCGGCCTCGGGGTGGTGGATACCGGCACCGCCTTCACCCTGCAGGGGCAGATCATCCTGTTGATATTGATGGAGATTGGTGGTCTCGGCCAGATGACCATGACACTGCTGCTCATCGCCATGTTCAGCAAGCGGGTCGGGCTGCGCCAACAGGTGCTGGCCAAGGAGGCGCTTGGCCAGGAGGGGTCCGTCAACATCGTCCAGCTGGTGAAGCGCATCGTCCTGTTCGCCCTGATTGCCCAGCTGATCGGCACCGCCATCATGGCCATTCGCTGGGTGCCCGACATGGGCTGGGGCCACGGCCTCTACGTCAGCTTCTTCCACGCGGTGTCGGCCTTCAACAACGCCGGCTTCTCGCTGTTTGCCAACAACCTCATGGACTACCGGGATGACCCCCTCATCAGCCTGACCATACCGGCTCTGCTGATCCTGGGGGGCGTAGGCTTCACTGTCATCGTCGACCTGGTGCGCAACCGCCGCTGGCGCAAGCTGAAACTGCACAGCAAGCTGATGCTGCTGATGACCCCTGCCCTGCTGCTGCTGGGGACCCTGATGTTCTGGCTGCTGGAGCACAACAACTCGGGCACCCTGGGCAACGCCTCCTTCGGGAGCCAGTGGCTGGCAGCCTTCTTCCAGTCGGCCACAGCGCGCACGGCGGGCTTCAACACGGTGGATATCGGCCAGATGGTACCGGCCTCCCTGCTGTTCATGATGATGCTGATGTTCATCGGTGCCGGGGCGACCTCGACTGGGGGCGGTATCAAGGTCACCACCTTTGCCGTCGTCCTGCTGGCGACCCGGGCGTTTCTGACCAAGCGCCCCCATGTCACCGCCTTCGGCCGCACCCTGTCACCCCAGATAGTGACCCGCTCCCTGGCCATCATCATCGTCAGTACCATGGTGCTGATGCTGGCGATGTTCCTGCTGATGCTCACGGAGTCGCAATCATTCGACAAGATCATGTTCGAGACCATCTCGGCCTTTGCCACCGTGGGACTGTCCACCGGCATCACCGCTTCTCTGAGCGAACCGGGCAAACTGATCCTGGTGCTGGTGATGATCTGCGGCCGTCTGGGACCCCTCACCCTGGCGATCATGCTGGCCCGCCCGGTGGAGACCCGCATCCGTTATCCGGAAGAAAGCGTCTACACGGGGTAAGCCGCTCCATCCATGTAAAGAGGGGCCACTGACCCCTCTTCTTATTTTTATGTGATCACAGCGCTCGCCAGCCTCAGGCAGCCTTGCCCCTGGTCGTCCCCTTACCAGTGCTCTTTCCAGGGCTCTTCCCCGCACGAGCACTCTTGCCCGTGCCCGTGCTCGTGCGGGGGCGTGCGGCGGTGGACCCAGTCCGCTTGCGGCGGGCAAAGCGTTGCTTGCTGTCACCGGGCGCCGCCTTGGGCAGCGCGCTGAAGCTGGCGCCGGAATCCTGCCGCGCCCCCTCGATCAGGCCGTTGAGCTGCTCGGTGAGCGGCCCCATGAACTGCTGGTAGCTGCCGTGACGTTCGGCGATCTGACCCAGACTCTGCTCCCACAGTGCCGTCATGTCCGGTGTCGTGGCGGTCGTGGGCAGCGCCTGGACCAGGGCTCGCCCGGTCGGGGTGGCCTTGATGCTCTTGCCCTGGCGCACCAGGAAGCGGCGCTTGAACAGCAGATCGATGATCCCGGCCCGGGTCGCCTCGGTGCCCAGACCGTCGGTCTCCCGTAGGGTCTTGCGGATCTCGGGATCTTGCACATAACGGGCGATGCCGGTCATGGCGGCAAGCAGGGTGGCATCGGTAAACGGCTTGGGGGGCTGGGTCATCTTCTCCAGCAGCTCCCCCCGCTCGCACAGCAGTTCCTCCCCCTCTTTCAGGGCAGGCAGGGTTCCCGCCTCCTCCTCGTCATCCTCTTCCACTCCGAGCAGCACCTTCCAGCCCGCCTTGAGGATGCGGCGCGCCTTGGCCTGGAACAGCCCTCCGGCGATGCGCAGCAACACCTTGCTGTCGTTGTACTCGAACGGCGGGTAGAACTGCAGCAGATACTGGCGGGCAATCAGGCCGTAAAGCTTCGCCTCGTCGGCCCCCAGGCTCCCCTCGTTCCCCCTCTTCTCGGTGGGAATGATGGCGTGGTGGGCATCCACCTTGCTGTCGTTCCACGCCTTGCTGCGGATCCTGCCATCCGCTTCGGCGACCGCCCTGGCCAGCGCAGGGGCCGTGCTGGCGATGGCCTCCCGCACCTGGCCGGCCCGGTTGAAGTGCTCGCTCGGCAGATGGCGGCTGTCGGATCTGGGATAGGTGATGAGCTTGTGCCGCTCGTAGAGGCTCTGGCAGATATCCAGCACCCGCTTGGCATCCATGCCAAAGCGCTTGGCCGCGTCGATCTGCAGGCTGGAGAGGTTGTAGGGGAGCGGCGCCGCCTGCTTGCGCGCCTGCTCCTCCACCGCCTCCACCCGGGCGGGTTGCCCCTGGATCCGCTCCACCACCTTGGCGGCCAGCGCCCGGTTGAGCACCCGTCCCTCCTCATCCTGCCAGGGCAGACAGGCCTCCGATGGCAGCCACCTGGCGGTGAAGCGTTCGTTGCCCTGGGTCAACAGATGGGCCATCACCTCGTAGAACGGCTTGGGAACGAAGGCCTCGATCTCGAGATCCCGGCGCACCACCAGACCGAGCAAGGGGGTCTGTACCCGACCCACCGACAGCAGTTCGCTGCAGCCCCCCTTGCGGCCAAGCAGGGTATAGGCCCGGGTCATGTTGATGCCATAGAGCCAGTCGGCACGGCTACGGGCCAGCGCCGACACCGCCAGCGGCACGAACTCCTTGTTGTCTCTGAGCTTGTCGAGGGCGCGGCGCACGGCGGGGGGATTGAGATCGCTGATGAGGCAGCGCTGAACCGGTTTGGTCTTGGGATAGCCGAGAAAGTCGATCACCTCGTCCACCAGCAGTTGCCCTTCCCTGTCCGGGTCACCGGCGTTGACCACGCAGTCCGCCTGCTTGATGAGCCCCTTGATGACGGCCAGCTGGGCCTTGGTCTTGGGTTTGGCCACCAGCTGCCACTGGGTCGGGACAATGGGAAGGGATTCCATGCGCCACTGCTTGTAGGCGGCATCGTAGGCATCGGGCTCGGCCTGCTCCAGCAGGTGGCCGATGCACCAGGTCACCACGTCTCCCTGCGCCGTCTCGATGAAACCATCCCCCTTCTTGTGCGGTTTGGGGAGGACATCGGCGATGGCACGGCCAAGGCTGGGTTTCTCGGCGATAAAGAGTCGCATGATGGATACACCTGAATACTGTATATGTGAACAGTATACAATCCTCTCACCGCAAACCCCAAGCCCCGGGGTGGTGCGCGGCCTCCCCGCCCCGGCTTGGGCATCGCCCCCACCACAGCACATCCCGCTCCCGTTGAAGGGTAAAAGTGCGATTAAAATTCAAAAAAGCATGTCCAAACAAAAAACAAAACCAAAAATTACTTACATGTCGAAATAAAAATCATGACCGAGGTCAACCCTTTGAATCTTGGGACTACTACTATATTGGTAATACCCGAATTCGAAGGACACCGTCACCATGCTTGGAAAACTGTTGAGAAAGACCTGGTTCTGGCTTCTGCTGCTCGGGGCCCTGCTGGGGATCGCCGCACTGGGCGTCACCGTCACCGTGCTGCACAAGACCAGCTCCACCGAATTCTGCGTCTCCTGCCACTCCATGCAGACCCCACTCGCCGAATATCAGGGCAGCGTCCACTTCCAGAACGTGAAGGGGATCCGCGCCGAGTGCGCCGACTGCCACATCCCCAGTGAACCCGCCGCCTATCTCTGGACCAAGATCCGCGCCGTGAAGGACATCTATCACGAGGCGATCGGCACCCTCGACACCCCGGAGAAATACGAGGCCCACAAGCTGCGCATGGCCCAGACCGTGTGGGATCAGCTCAAGGCCAATGACTCCGCCACCTGTCGCAGTTGCCACAGCTACGCCGCCATGGACATCCTGGCCCAACGCCCCAATGCCCGCGCCGAGCACCCGGTCGCCATCAAGGAGGGTCAGACCTGCATCGACTGTCACCGCGGCGTTGCCCACATCATGCCGGACATGAGCGGCCTGGCCGCCGCCGGTGCCAGCGAACTGGCCGCCGCCGCGGCCCAGACCCCGGTAACCGTCACCACCCGCTATGCCATCGCCACCACCCCGCTCTATCTGGATGCCGGCGCCAAGACTGACGAAGGCACCCTGATGCCCTCCACCCAGGTGGAAGTGCTGGCCAACGACAACGGCCGCACCCAGGTGCGCATCGACGGCTGGCAGCAGGACGGTGTGAGCGAGGTGTTCTACGCCGCCCCCGGCAAACGGATCCTGAGCGTGCTGGTCGGCGAAGCCGCCAGAAAAGCCCTCGTGACCGGCAAGAGCGAAACCGACAGCGCCACCAACCTCACCTGGCATCAGGTCAGCCTGACCGCCTGGGTCGACCAGAGCCAGCTCATCGGCGACCAGGGCAAGCTGTGGCAATACGCCTCCACCCTGATGTCCAACAACTGCACCGGCTGTCACGGCCTCACCGCGCTGGATCACTTCAACGCCAACCAGTGGATCGGCGTTATCAAGGGGATGGAGTCTCGTACCTCCCTCACCCCGGAGCAGGCGCGCATGCTCACCCAATACGTGCAGAAACACGCCAGCGACATGAGCGCGGCCCATTAAGGCAGGAACAGAGGACTCTCCCATGACTTTTTTCAATGACCAACAGACCAACCTCTCCCGCCGTACTCTGCTCAAGGGGCTGGGGGCCTGTGCCGCCTTGCCCCTGCTGGCTGGTCTCTTCCCGAAAAGCGCCCTGGCCAAGGCCGTCAGCACGGCCCTTGAGCAGTTCCCCACCCTGGTGCCCGCCCAGAAGGGCATCCTGACCGGCGCCCACTGGGGAGCCTTCGAGGCCATCGTCTCCGAGGGCCGCATGGTGCGGGTCCAGCCGGTGGCCGACGATCCGGCACCGAATGACCTCATCGACATGGCGCCGTTCCAGGTCCACGCCAAGAACCGCATCAAGTACCCCATGGTGCGCAAAAGCTGGCTGGAGCACGGCCCGGGCGCCAGACCGGAGCTGCGCGGAGCCGACGAGTGGGTACGGGTGAGCTGGGAGAAGGCCATCGACCTGGTGGCCGGCGAGATCCAGCGCGTCCAGTCTGATTTCGGCCCGCAGGCGATCCACGCCGGTTCCTACGGCTGGAAGAGTGTCGGCATGTTCCACAACAGCCGCACCCTGCTGCACCGCCTGATGAACCTATCGGGCGGCTTCACCGGTTATGCCGGTGACTACTCAACCGGCGCGGCTCAGGTGATCATGTCCCACGTGATGGGCTCCATCGAGGTGTACGAGCAGCAGACCGCCTGGCCCAACGTGGTGGAGCACGCCGAACTGGTGGTGCTCTGGGGGGTCAACGCCCAGGTCACCCTGAAGAACAGCTGGAACATGCCGGATCACGAAGGTCAAGCGGGCTTCAAGGCGCTGAAAGAGAAAGGCACCCGGGTCATCAGCATCGATCCCGTCTACAACGAGACCGCCAAGCTGGTCGGCGCCGAGTGGATTGCCCCGAACGCCTACACAGACGTGGCCATGATGCTGGGGGTGGCCCACACCCTCTACAGCGAGAAGAAGCACGATCAGGCCTTCCTCGATCGCTACACCGTGGGCTTCGACACCTTCCTCGCCTACCTGCTCGGCAAGGAGGACGGCCAGCCCAAGAGCGCCGAGTGGGCGAGCGCCATCTGCGGCGTCGAGGCCAAGGTGATTCGCCAGCTGGCCCTCGACATGGCCGCCAAGCGCACCATGATCATGGCCGGTTGGGGCATGCAGCGTCAGCACCACGGGGAGCAGCCCAACTGGATGCTGGTCACTCTGGCTGCCATGCTGGGCCAGATCGGCCTGCCGGGGGGCGGCTACGGCTTCAGCTACCACTACTCCTCCGGTGGCAGCCCCACCGCCAAGGGCGGCATTCTGGCGGGGATCTCCGCCGGCAACGCACCGAAGAACAGCCCGGCACCGATCCCGGTGGCCCGCATCGCCGACTGCCTCGCCAATCCGGGCAAGACCATCGACTTCAACGGCCGCAAGGTGACCTATCCGGACATCAAGCTGGTCTACGTAGCGGGGGGCAACCCCTTCCACCACCATCAGGACACCAACAACCTGGTTAAGGCGTGGCGCAAGCCGCAGACCGTGATCGTGCACGAGCCCTACTGGACGGCGACTGCCAAACACGCCGACATCGTGCTGCCGGTCACCACCAGCTACGAGCGCAACGACCTGGAGATGGGGGGCGACTACTCCCAGCGCTACGTCTTCCCGATGCACCAGTGCGTGCCCCCCCAGTTTGAAGCCCGCAACGACTTCGACATCTTCAGCGCCATCGCCGCCAAGCTGGGCGTGCAGGAGCAGTACACCGAAGGGAAGGACGAGATGCTGTGGCTCAAGCAGATGTACGACGGCATGGCGGCGCAGGCCCGTGGCGCACGTGTGGCGCTGCCGCCGTTCAACATGTTCTGGGAGTCCAACAACTACATCCGCTTCCCGATCCCGGAGGCCAACCGCCAGTGGATCCGTCACGCCGATTTTCGCGAGAACCCGCTGCTCAACCCGCTCGGTACCCCGTCCGGCAAGATCGAGATCTTCTCCAACACGGTGGCGGGGATGGGTTATGCCGACTGCGCCGGTCATCCCAAGTGGTATGAGCCCAAGGAGTGGGTGAAGAGCGAGGTGGCGGCGCGCTATCCGCTGTCGCTCAACACCTCCCACCCGACCCAGCGGTTGCACTCCCAGCTCGACAACACCCCGCTGCGGGACAAGTTCGCCATCGCCGATCGGGAGGCGATCCTGATCCATCCAGACGACGCCAAGGCGCGCGGCATCCAGGATGGCGATCTGGTGCGGGCCTTCAACGAGCGCGGCCAGATCCTGGTGGGGGCCCTGATCTCCGCCGATATCCGGCCCGGGGTAGTGCGGGTGTGTGAAGGGGCCTGGTATGACCCGGCCAAGCCGGGCGAAGCGGGCAGCATCTGCAAGAACGGCAACGTCAACTGCCTCACCTTCGACGAGGGCTCGTCCAGTCTGGCCCAGGGCAACTGCGGCCACATGGCCCAATTGCAGATAGAGAAATATATCGGGCCAGTGCTCGCCAACACGGCGCACGAGGTACCGGCCAACGGCTGAGGCGGTTGCATGCAGACAAAACGGCGCCATAGAGGCGCCGTTTTTATTCCGGGCTGGCAAGGATGACCCTCGGCAGCCATGGGGAGGCGCGGGTAATCCCCCTGCGGGGAGGCTGACTCGGCTCACGGGCCCCCTGAGGGGCCTGATCACCCTGCATAAATTTAACTTATGGCTTTTCCCATAATGACCCGATGCTTGCTTATACACATGGCCAACTGCTCCGGGGCAGCCCTGCCCACCCCAGATCCCGTCCCGCACGCCTCCTGCCCGATCACCCTCAGGCCCCTCCGTTCCCGCCAATAAAGACGGCGCCCGAAGGCGCCGTCTTTATTCTCTGGAATGAAAGGTGTACGGGAGGAGCATCAGAAGTCTCCTTCCACCATGTACTCTTCGGCACACTCCACCAGCTGGGGCCAGAGATCTTCCGGCACCCAGGCTTCGGGGTCATCCTCGTCACCGTCATACTGGCTCCAGAAGAAGGCACGCAGCCCGCTTGCGAAGTCGTCGCTCAACTCCGCCAGTTCGGAGAGGGGCCCCAGCCAGGCAATGCGGCGCAGGCCGGAGGCGAGATCGTTGATGGCATCCATCAGGGTGCGATCATCCAGGCTCTGCTCCACCAGCAGGGTGAAGCGCTCGCGGGCGCTCTCGGTCTGATCCTCGTCCAGCTCGCCCACGTCGGCCAGCAGGTCGACAAAGTCCTCCAGCAGGAACTGGATCAGGGCATCCCTGTCCTCGAACCACTGGATCTGGGCCCCCTTGGTGCCCAGCACCGAGGCATCGAACGAATCATCGAGATGGCACAAAGCCCAAGGATCGTCAGTCATTGCTACCCTTCCTACACCTGAAACAAGAGACGTATCTTATGCCGGGTGCCGCACCCTTGCCAGCACGGCGGCACAAAAGGGGCCCCCCGACGGGGAGCCCCGTCACTCGACCCTGGCCACCTTGGGCAGGGAGAGGGAAGCGGCGAGCCCCCCCAGCTCGGCCCGCCCCATGATGAGGCTGCCGCGATAAGCTTCCGCGAGATCCGAGACGATGTTGAGACCGAGCCCGGAGCCCGGCACCTTCTCGTCGAGGCGCACCCCCCGCAGCACCGCCTTGGCGATCTGATCCTCGCTCATGCCGGGACCGTCGTCCTCGATGCGCAGGGTGATCCAGCCCCCCAGCTCGGCGCTGGAGATGCGCAGCTCGCTGGCGGACCACTTGAAGGCGTTCTCCAGCAGGTTGCCCACCATCTCGTCGAAGTCCTGCTCCTCCACCCCGACCGCCAGATTGACCGGCACCTGCAAGTCCACCGTCTTGCCGGGATAGAGGCGGGAGAAGGCGCGGCAGATGTACTCCACCCGGGCCCGCACCGGGGTCGACACCCCGAGGATCTTGGCGGCGCCGGTCACCCGCGCCTTGCCGAGGTGGTAGTCGATGTGGCGCTGGATCTGGTCGAGCTGCTCGCCGAGGGCGGCCTGATCCTCCGGCGGCAACTGGGTCACCTGGTTGCGCATGATGCTGAGCGGCGTCTTGAGGGCGTGGGCCAGGTTGCCGGTGTGGGAACGGGCTCGTTGCAGCAGCTCGCCATAGTGGTGCAGCAGGCGGTTGATGTCCTCCACCAGCGGCTGGATCTCCAGGGGGTAACGCAACCGGAACCCCTCCTGATGACCCTGATGGACGCGGCTCAGCTCGCGACGCAGCAGGTGCAGCGGGCGCAGGCCGTAGAGGATCTGGAACATGAAGCCGAGCACCAGGCCGGTGGCGGCGAAGCCGAGGCCGAGGAACAGGCTGATGCGGGTCTTCTTCAGGGTCTGGGTCAGGGCGCTGCTGTCCTTGGCCATCACCAGGGTGAAGACCCGATCAGACCCCGGCAGCAGCACGGTACGGGTCATGATGAGCAGGGGCTCCTTGTTGGGCCCCTTGCCGACGAAGAGGTCCGGATCGCCGAAGGCCGACTTCAGGCCGTGGGCGCTCAAATGGGCATCCCACAGGGAACGGGAGCGACTGACCACCGTCTCCCCCAGCTCCAGTTGCCAGTAGTAGCCGGAGTAGGGCTGGCGATAACGGGGGTCGGCCATGGGCTCGGTGACCACCGGCATGCCGTCCGGCTGGATCTCGAGGCGGGAGAGCAGATCGTAGAGCTGCAGGCGCAGGCCATCGGCCTCCGCCTCCTGCCAGTAGTTGCGCATCATGGTCTGCAGGCTGAAGCCGGTGGCGAACAGGAAGAGACCGCACCAGACCATGGCGATCACCACCAGCCGACCTCGCAGGGTGCGTACCAACCTCATTCAACCCACCCCGCCATCGGTTGCGATGGGTGTCATTCGTTGATCCGGTAACCGAGGCCGCGCACCGTCTCGATGAGATCGGCGTGGGTCTTCTTGCGAATGCGGCCGATGAACACTTCTACGGTGTTGGAGTCGCGATCGAAATCCTGAGCATAGATGTGGTCGATCAGCTCGCTGCGCGACACCACCTTGCCCCTGTGCTGCATCAGGTAGCCCAGCACCCGGAACTCGTGGGCGGTGAGCTTGATGGGGGTCCCTTCGTACCACACCTGGGAAGCCGCCATATCGAGACGCACGCCACCGATCTCGAGGATGGAGCTGGCGTTCCCCGCCGCCCGGCGCACCAGCGCCTGCACCCTCGCCACCAGCTCCGCCACCTGGAAGGGCTTGGTGAGGTAGTCGTCCGCCCCGGCGTTGAGCCCTTCAATCTTCTCGTGCAACTGGCCACGGGCGGTCAGCACCAGCACCGGGGTGTCCATCCCCTTGCTGCGCCACTCCTTCAGTACGCTCAGGCCGTCGCGACCGGGCAGGCCGAGATCCAGGATGATGGCGTCATAGGGTTCGGTCTCGCCGAGAAAGCCCGCCTCGTTGCCATCGTGGCAGAGATCGGTGACGAAACCGGACAGACGCAGCTGTTCCGCCAGCTGGCCCGCGAGGATCTTTTCATCTTCAACTATCAGAATGCGCATACATGGGTATCCAAAACAGGGTTGTGCCAGCACCGGCAACGGTTGGGGGGACGAACCGGATGGCGGTACGTTCGCGGACTCACGCCGTTACTCCTCTTCCGGGGGCGGGCGCGGAGCGAACAGGCGTTCCAGATGGTGGCCCTTGAGCCACACCATCTCCAGGTTGTCAGCCCGGTAGCCCACCTTGATGACGCTGTTCTCCTCGTCGATGAGCCTGAGCTCGTAGAGCCAGACGCCATCCTCCTCACCCAGATCGACCCGCAGCACCCGCACCGGCAGGCGGGAGGCCACCGCCATCAGCTCATGAAAAGGACGGACCCGCCCCTCGCTGACCGCCTGTTGCAGCAAGGCCTCGTTCGGCTGGGCCGCCTGAACCAGCATCGGCAGCAGCAATCCAAGCAGGGGCAGCGCGCTATTCATGGGTGATTCATCTCTCAAAACCTAACATAATGCCGTTTATAGTGTGCCAGCCATGAATCCGGAATTATGATCCCACGCAGTATCCTGCTGATCTTGTGCCTCTTTTCCACCTTTGGCTGGGCGGCGCAGACACGTCTCGACATGGCCGGACTGGTCAAGTTGTTGCTGGCACAAGGGTATCACGACATTCGGGAAGTGGAGCTGGAAGGGGACAAATTCGAGGTCGATACCCTGAATGCCGACGATCAGCGCGTCCAGTTGCAGGTCGATGCCAACACCGGCGAGATCACCAGAAAAGAGGCCGAATAGGCCTCTTTTGCTATGGGCGTGACGGCTGTTGCGCCGCCCCCCTCCTGGCCACTTGCGGGCGCTTGCGCCAGGGGCGCAGCAGTTTCTCCCGACGGGGCCACAGCAGGGCGCAGGCCAGCACCAGATAGATGAGGGGCTCCTGCCACCCACTCTTGACCGACCACCAGTAGTGTACCGGCACCAGCAGAGCCACCCCGTAGATCCAGTTGTGCAGCTTCTGCCAGGCAGGCCCCATGCGCCGCAACAGGGCCGGGATCGAGGTGATGCCGAGCGCCAGCAACAGTAGCAGCGCCACCATGCCCACCACTATGTAGCTGCGCTTCACCAGCTCGCCGCCAATCAGCCCCCAGTCGAACTGCAGATCCAGCCCCAGCCAGACCATGAAGTGCAGGGACGCCCAGGCGGCGCACCAGAGCCCGAGGGGGCGGCGCAACTTGATGAGCTGCCCCTGGCGCCAGCGCTTGGCGAGCGGCGACACCAGCAGGGTCAGCAACAGCAGGTGGAGGGCCCCATTGCCAAGGTAATGGGTCAGCCCCTGGACCGGATCCCCCCCCAGCAGCCCGGCTGGCACAGCATAGCCCAGCCAGAGCAGAAAGCCGAGCGAACCAAGGTGCACCAGCGCCCGCAAGCCGTTGACATGGGCTGTTTTCAGTCTCGGCATCATATTGCAGTTCCCGTCATGTTTTTCCCGCTTCTCATCCCCTCTCCCACCAGGGGAGAAGGGGGCAAGAGATCAGTCGGACAGCGCGTCAGTCTCAATACCATTTACGCAGATCCATCCCCTGATAGAGGGACGCCACCTCGTCGCCGTAGCCATTGAACATCAGGGTCGGCTGGCGCTTGGCCCCGAAGATGCCCCCCTCGCCGATGAAACGCTCGCTCGCCTGGCTCCAGCGCGGGTGATCCACGCTCGGGTTGACGTTGGCGTAGAAGCCATATTCGTTGGGGGCCAGCAGGTTCCAGGTGGTGGGGGGCATCTCCTCCACCAGGCGGATGGAGACGATGCTCTTGATGCTCTTGAAGCCGTACTTCCAGGGCACCACCAGCCGGATGGGAGCTCCGTTCTGGGCGGGCAGGGTCTTGCCATAGAGCCCCATGGCGAGGAAGGAGAGGGGGTGCATGGCCTCGTCGAGGCGCAAGCCCTCCACATAGGGATAATCGATGCCGCCCCCCAGGGCTCGGGAGGCCTGCCCCGGCAACTGTTCCGGATCATAGAGCGTCTCGAAGGCCACGAACTTGGCGCGACTGGTGGGCTCGGCACGGCGGATCAGATCCGCCAGCGCAATGCCGCTCCAGGGCAATACCATGGACCAGGCCTCCACGCAGCGCAGCCGATAGATGCGCTCCTCCAGCGTGCTCTTGTTGATGAGATCCCACACATCCAGGGTGAAGGGTTTGGCCACCTCCCCTTCCACCTTCAGGGTCCAGGGCTCGGGCCTGAGGTAATGGCCGTTGCGGGCCGGATCCCCCTTGTCGGTCCCCAGCTCGTAGAAATTGTTGTGGGTGGTGGCCTTCTCCTCCGGGGTGAGGATCAATCCCTCTGGCCGGGTCGCGGCACGGATGTCGAGGGGTCTGGTGGGGGCCACGGTGGCTAGCTTGTCCGGTGCGAAGAGATCCAGCAGGCTGGCCTTCACCGGAAACGCCAGGGTGGCGGCACCGACGCCCAGGCCCAGCCCTTTCAGGATGCGGCGACGATCCTGATAGACGGTTTCCGGCGTGACATCCTGTTCGGTGGGGTGATGAGAAGTACGGCGCTTGATCAACATGAAAAAACTCCCGGGACGATGAGGTTGACAACCATAAGACCCGCCCCGGCCGAGTTTTATTTCACACAGAATTACATGAGTTGGTAAAGGGGCAGTGCCTTGGCCATGGTACCGGCCAGGAAGAGCACTACGAACACCAGCAGAGGAACGATCACGTTTGGCACCATCAGACTCACTCCATGAGCAGGACAGGGCCTCTAACTATGGAACAAGGTCTGCGGCGCCTCCAATGAATTTTTTTCGCGAGCGCAAGCGTATTCCAGAGTTGCAAAGAGTGACCGGGATCACACACAATCCGGCCCCCGCTTGCTGCCGCTCTACCGCGGAGTAGGCTGCCTCCTTTTCCGGATTCAACCACTGAGAGTCACGCCATGAGCCCACTGTTCGCCATCGCCATCACGACCGGGATCCTCTCCGCCGTCTGGGGTGGACTGGCCGCCGCACTCGGTCTCATCTCCTGGGTCGGCTTCCTCGGCTGCACCAGCTACTTCGCCTCGAGTGGCGGTTACAAGGCGCTGTTGCAGACCCTGCTGTGCAACACCACCGGCATGCTGTGGGCACTCCTGCTGATCCACGGGGAGACCTGGTGGGGGGCCGGCATGGCGGGTTATCTGATGACAGGGGTGGTGGCCACCCTGATGTGCGTGCAGGCCAGGCAGCAGTGGCTCGCCTACATTCCCGGCACCTTCGCCGGGTGCTGTGCCACCTTCGGCGCCGCAGGCGAGTGGCGGCTCATTCTGCCCTCCCTCATCATCGGCGCCCTGTTTGGCTATCTGATGAAGGCGAGCGGCCTCTGGCTCTCCCAGAAGACCCTCTCCACCGGCGGCGTCAGCGACCCGGCCTGAGCCTGAGCCTGAGCCTGAGCCTGAGCCTGAGCCTGAGCCTGAGCCTGAGCCTGAGCCTGACAAGGTAACCGATTTGGTCGGAACCAGAGGGGCGGCCCGTCATCGACGGCCGCCCCTCTGTCATTTATCCCTTCGACTTGAAGTTGGCCGCCTCGATGCCGTGCCGATTCAGCAGCTTGTAGAAATCGGTGCGGTTTCTCCCCGCCATGTTGGCCGCCAGGGTCACATTGCCTTCCGTGGTGCGCAGCAACCGGATCAGGTACTCCTTTTCAAACTCGGCCCGCGCCTCGTTGAACGAGGGAATGCCGCCACCGCCGCCACTCAGGGCAGACTCCACCATGGCCGCGCCTATCACCGGGCTGCAGCAGAGGCTCGCGAGCTGCTCCACCACCCCGCAGAGCTGGCGCACGTTGCCCGGCCAGGCCGCGGCGGCCAGCAGGGCCAGCGCCTCCGGCGAGAAGCCGAGGGCGGCGCAATCGGGGTGACGGTTGCGGTAATCGTCCAGCGCCTGACGGGCCAGCAGGGGGATGTCCTCGCTGCGGGCGCTCAGAGGCGGCAGGGTGATGTTGGCCACGTTTAGGCGGTAGAAGAGATCCTCGCGAAAACGCCCCTCTTCCATGGCGGTCACCAGATCCTGATGGCTGGAGCTGATGACCCGCACCTCGGGGGTACCCTGACCATACTCCGCCAGCACCTGGAGCAACTTGGCCTGGAGTGACTCCGACAGATCCCCTATCTCGTCGAGGAAGAGGGTGCCGCCTTTGGCCTCGGCAAACAGGCCGGACTGGCCATCCTCGCCAAACAGCTGCAAGTCCAGCGCGGGCCAGGGCAGAGCCGCACAGTTGATGGTATGCAGCGGCTTGTCGCGGCGGTGGCTGGCCTGGTGCAGCGCCTGGGTCATCACCCCCTTGCCGGCGCCGGAGGGACCCAGGATCAGCACGGGCACGTCCATGGTGGCGATGCTGCTCGCCTGGATCAGCAATTGCTCCATCTGCGGGTTGCGGGTCTGGATGAGGGACTGCCACTCCTGCTGCTGCTTCGGACGGGTCAGGCTGAGAGCATGCTCTATGGTGACCAGCAGCTCGTCCTTGTCGATGGGCTTGGTGAGGAAGCTGAACACCCCGGAGCGGGTCGCCTGGATGGCGTCGGGAATGGTGCCGTGGGCGGTCATGATGATCACCGGCATGCCGAGCCACTGGGACTGGATCCGCTCGAACAGCGCCAGCCCGTCCATGCCCCCCATGCGCAGATCGCTCAGCACCAGGTCGGCCCGCTGCTGGCGCAGCCTGTCCAGCGCTCCTTCGGCGCTGTCGGCGGTATCCACCTCGTAACCCTGGCTGCGCAGGCGCATGCTCATCAGCTTGAGCAGGCTGGCATCATCGTCCACCAGCAGAATACGGCTCATGCTCTCACCCCCTCTTGGCGAAAAACGCGGTCATTGCGGCGCGGTCCGGAGCTGTCATGGCTGACCTCCCCCATTGAGCTTACGCTGGTTGAGCTGCTCGTCGATGGCGGAGAGCTGCTCTATCTGCTGGCGCAGACGCTTCACCTCCTGACTCTGATCGTCGCGGCGGCTGTCTCGCACCAGCAGCTCCTCCCCGAGGGCGATCCAGCTGCGCAGGAAGGCCTGGGCATCGAGACCGAGCTCCGGCAACAGAGCCTTCAGCTGATCCAGCCCGGCCCGGCGGCTGGCCACCGATTCGGACGGGTGGGTGTTGACCATGGCCAGGCTGACCCGGCTCTCGAGGTCGGTGGCGCCGGCCAGTCGCTGGCGCTCCTGCATCCGCTGCTGGGGATGGCTGGCCAGCAGCCAGTCCGAGTATTGCAGGCGCACCTGCATCTCCTTGTTGGCAAACTCCATCCGCCTGGCGATCGCCTCCTGGGAAGGCTCGGTGAGGCTGGTAGAAGGCAGCAGGGAACAGCCAGCGAGCAGGCCTATCATCAATACGGGAATCACAAATCGTTTCATCTTGAATGTCACTTCAGATCCTGGTGGGGAACAGGCACCTGCCCGCTCCTCTCAATATTCGGTGTCAAGGCGCCACCCGCACCTGCGGGGTCGCCGCCACGCCCGTCAGCTCGGGCGCACGTTCAAATCCAGCCGGAAACAGACATCCGCCTGGGCATCCTCGATCAGCCTGAGCTCGCCGCCCAGACTCATGGCAGACTCACGGGCAATGGAGAGGCCCATGCCGGAGCCTTTCAGCAATCCCTGGCGCACTATGCTGCCCTGTTCAAAGGGCTCGAAGATGCGCTCCCGCTCGTCTGGCGGGATGACAGGCCCTTCGTTGGCCACCTCCAGCCAGCCGCCACCCGCTCCCGCCCCGGCGCGGATCCAGATCTGTCCGCCCCTGGCGCCATAGCTGACCGCGTTGGAAAAGAGATTGTCGAGGATGAGTCGCAGGCGGTAGGGCTCTGCCCGCAGGCTGATGGGCTCGGGCGGCAAGTGTACACTGATTTGCTTGGATTCCAGCGCGAGCCGGTACTCTTCGGACAAGTCTGACAACAAGGGCGCCAGGGGCACCTCGGACAGGGTGAACACCTCCTGCTGGCTGAGGCGATTGAAGTCGAGCAGCCGCTCGATCAGGGTCTGCAGACGGCGGCTGTTCTCCTCCAGCATCTGGCAGATCTCCTGCTGATCCCCGTTGAGGGGCCCCACCAGCTGCTCCGAGAGCAGATCAGCCCCCTCCCGCAGCACGGCAAGGGGGGTTTTCAGCTCGTGGGATACGTGGCGCAGGAACTGGTATTTCTGCTGTTCCAGCTCCTTGAGCTTGTCGTGCAGCCAGCTGATCCGCTCCCCCAGCAGCACCAGTTCGGCCGGGCCATCCACCGGGCGCTGATCCGGCTCGACACCTGCGCCCAGACTCAGGATCCGCGACTCAATCTGACGTACCGGGTGGATGATGAGGTAGGTAAAGAGCAACACCAGCAGCAGGCTGAGCCCGGCCACGAAGCCGCTGACCCACCAGATCTGCTGTTTCAGCTCCACGATGGCGCCCCGCATGCGGGTCACGTGATCATCCACCTGGCTGCGGGTGACCACTTCCAGTTGCTGGTTCAGTTCGTTGAAGTCGGTGAAACGGGGGCTGGTCGCCTCCTGCCTGGCCTTGCGCAGATCCTGCAGACCGTCGAGCCAGACCAGCGTCGCCTCGAGATCTCCGTAGACCTCGGCATCCGGAATGGAGTCCTGATGGGTCGCGAGCAGTTCCCGGTAGCGCACCAGCTGTTGCCGATAGCTGGCCAGGATGCGGTCATCACCCAGGACCGCATAGCGGCGCAGGGTGCGCTCCAGATCGATGGCCTGGGTGGAGAGCAGCGTCGCCCGGCGAGTGTCCCGCACCGCACGTTCCATCTCGTCGCTGGTGAGCTGGCCCAGGTGGGAGAGCGCCTGACTGTCGTGCCAGATCATGCCCCCCAGGGGCATCAGCACCAGCACGAAGCCCATCAGTACTACCTGGAGCAGGGAGCGGGGCCGAACCTTGGTCATCTTCTGCGGTCTCGATTCGTCATGGGGGAGCCAGCATATCCGCACTGCCCCAAAAAGCAAAACCGGCCATAAAGCCGGTTTGATTGCTCACCGAGGCCGGATTCACGCCAGGCCGACGGACGCCACACAGATGACAATGATCATGGCAAGGGCCCCTGACGCGGCCAACAGTGCCCATTTCATTTCTACGCTCATGCAAACCTCCTTTCTGCCAATCAGCGTTGGATCACAACAGATAACGACATGTTAATTCATAGTGAATCCCATAACCGTGAGCTGCGTATATATTTCAGACGAGCCCAACCCAAGGAATGGAAAGCATGTTTTACCTCTGTAGCATTGGATCCAATCTCGACCCCGCCCTGCACGTCAGTCAGGTCGTCGCCGAATTGCTGGCCCGCTTTGGTCGCCTTCACCTGAGTTCCGTCATCCAGACCAAACCCGTGGGCATGCATTCGCGCCACGACTTCCTCAACTGCCTGTTCGTCGTCCAGAGCGACCTCTCCCCCGTCCAGCTCAAGGCCGAGTTTGTCACCATGGAGCTGGCCCATGGTCGGGATCGCAACAACCCCCTGTGCAAGGTGGCGGACAGGCCACTGGACATCGACATACTGGCCTGCGGCGAACGGGATGACTTCGCCGAGGCCGGGGTGGATGCCTACCTGGGGGATCTGCTGGCGGAGATGTATCAGGGCGGCAGTGTGGACTCCGGCAAGGTGACCCTCGGCCTGCCGGGCAGCAAGGTGTTTGCGAAACAGCGCATCGGCCAGGCCCCCATCCATCTCTGCCAGCAAGACGAGGCCCTGCTTCCCGGCAACGGCCACCCCGGCCCCCCTTCCCGGCACGCCGCCATCCGGCACCCTTGAGCCGTTCACACACATGAGGCGCCCAAAGGCGCCTCATGTCATGGCGGCCCGCCTTGCCCTAGATGGCGGCGAGGGCGCGCCCTCCGTCCACCCGGATGCTGGCCCCGGTCATGTAGTCGTTCTTCATCAGCATCTGTACCGCCTGCCAGATGGGCTCCAGACCCCCCTCCCGCGCCAGCGGCGTCTTCGCCAGCACCTGCTGGCGCCAGTCATCCCCGTGCTCGTCGAGAAACAGGATGGGGCCAGGCTCTATGGTGTTGACCCGCACGGCGGGTGCCAGTTCGCGGGCAAAGCTCATGGCCAGGGAATGGGCTCCCGCCTTGGTGGCCACGTAGGCGGCAAACTGGGGCGCCGGGGCATGGATGTAGATATCGGTGATGTGGATGATGCCCCCGTTGGGCTGGCGGGCAAGGGCGGGGGCCAGCGCCCGGTTGAGCTGGAAGGGAGCCGCCATGTGTACCCGGTAGAACTGATCAAACTGGGCCAGCTGCACCGCAGGATCCGCAGCCTGGGGCTCGAAGGCGGAGGCATTGTGGATGATCAGGGCAAGATCCTCATGGGCCGCCAGCGCCGTCACCACGGCGCCCACCTCCTCTTCCCGGGTGAAGTCCGCCTGTACCAGCTCGACGCCCACGTCTCGCAGACGATCCAGCTCGGGCCGTTCGCTGCGATAGCTGCCCGTCACCTGCCAGCCAGCGGCCACCAGCCGCTCACACAGATAGAATCCCAGGCGACGGCCACAGCCCGTTACCAATGCACGCATACCCTCTCCTTGTGGTTGTCGCCCTCCCCGATCCATGCAGGATCGCACGGAGGACCCATTCATCGGCCATGACCTATCGATGTCCGAGGCAAAACCCATTGGCCACGTGTCACAGCCACCGGGCATAGTGGCCCCATCGACCCCCATGGAGCCACCATCATGCTACAAATTCGCGATCATATGCAGCCATTGACCCACTCACTGCACCCCGGCCTCGGTCTGGCCGAGGCGCTGGACAGACTCCATCGGGCAAACCTGGGGGGCCTGCCGGTACTGGATGACCATCAGCACCTCGTCGGATTTCTCTCCGAGCAGGATTGCATTCCCGCCCTGCTCACGGGCAGCTATCACTGCGACACCCGTACTCTGGTCGAAGATCTGATGAGCCGGACCCCGCTGTTCGTCTCTCCTGATGACAACATCGTGGATCTCGCCCGCCAGATGGCCGGGGCCAGACCCAAGGTCTATCCGGTAATGGAGGGAGGCAAGGTGACGGGCATCATCAGCCGTCGTCAGGTGATGCAGGCCCTCAACACCCAGATGAAACAGTGTCAGGCAACCTGAGGCAGGCCACCTCGCACACGTTTCATGCCGACTACCCTCCCGCCCACAGCCGGCGAGTGGCTGGTCCATCCCGCCCGACTCTGCCACGGGGCGGCCTGTCGAGGCAGCCCGCCCCCCTCCCACCGGCACCGTTCGTTTGTCCCCTCCCCATTTCAGGGTTTGCCATCCGTGGTCGTCTCTAGTTAGATAGGTATCGGTCACAGTCCCTGCCGGATGCGACCCCGTCCCCAATGCTCAGGAGATGTAACGTGCGACGCTTGCTCGTATTCTGCTTTCTGCTGCCCTGCTGGCTGTCAGCTAGGGAGTTGGTCATTGGTGGCATCCAGGAGCCCCCTCTCAAGTGGCTGGATGCACAGGGACACCCTCGCGGGCTGGATGTGGATCTCGTCACCGCCATCTTCGGCACGCTCCATACCCCCATCAGGATTGAGCTCATCGATTCGGGAGCCAGGCTCACCCGCAATGCCGAAAGCGGCTTCTATGATCTGCTGCTGGCCCACTCCTACAAACCGGAGCGGGAGGCCTATCTGCTCTACCCCAAACAGGCCCATATGCTCCATAGCTGGCACTTCTTCATACGCAAGGAGTCCGCAGGCCTGATCCACTATGACCATCTGACGGATCTCAAACCCTGGCGTATCGGTGTCACCCGGGATTTCTCCTATACCCCCGAGCTCGCGGCAGCCATGACAGACCCGAGCTATCACTTCCAGGAGATCCCCATCAACCAGCTGCAACTGCGAAAACTCATTGCCGGTCGTATCGACGTGGTGCCCATGTCCCTGGTCACCGCCTTCACCCAGATAAGAGAGGAGGGACTGGAAGGCAAGCTCGACTACCTGCCAAAACCCCTCAAGACCAGCCCCTACTTCAATGCCTGGACCCGTTCCCGGGCCGATGCCGACACCCCGGCCCTGATGGCCGCCTATGATGCCGAATTGCTGCACATGAAGCGGGACGGCCGGCTCAAGGCCCTCTACGACAAATACGGCATCCCCTATATCGAACCCTGACCCACCAGTCAGGGTGTCATCTCCCACAGGGTCGAATTCTGCAGCGCGGACAGGGTCTATCACGGGAGAGGGGTCTCTACGCCCCCCTCAGACCACCCGACTCAAGGCTTCACATCCCGCAGGATCGGGTTTTGCAGCGAAATCAGCGTCTCGGTGGACTGGATCTCGTCGATGGTCTGGATCTTGTGGATCAGTACCGTCTGCAACTCGTCGATGGAACGGGTCATCACCTTCATGAAGATGCTGTAGTGGCCCGTGGTGTAGTAGGCCTCCACCACCTCGTCCAGCGCCTGCAGTTTGGCCAGGGCCGACGGGTAATCCTTGGCGCTCTTGAGGTTGATCCCGATGAAGCAGCAGACGTCGTAGCCCAGCTTCTTGGGGTTCACCTGCACCCGCGTTCCCTCGATGATGCCCGCCTGCTTCATCTTCTCTACCCGCACGTGGATGGTGCCCGGGCTCACCAGCAGTTGTTTGGCCAGCTCGGCGTAAGGCAGGCGCGCATTCTCCATCAGGGCGGAGAGGATGGCCTGATCGAGATTATCGATCCGATAATTTTCTGACACTTTTTTGCGCTCCTTTTAATGATTCATCATTAATTGATGGCTTATTTTGAAGAAAAAAACAAACAAAGCCTATTTCAATTATCGAATATTGAATTTAGTTGGCATTCTGTTGAAGAATCACCGCATTCAACGGATTCACGACAGGTAATTCAGCATGAAACAGCACTACATCCGCAGCCAACAGCAGATCAGCTTCGTCAAAGAGATGTTCTCCCGCCAACTCGCACTGCAACTCGGCCTGATGGAGGTACAAGCCCCCATTCTGAGCCGGGTCGGTGACGGCACCCAGGACAACCTCTCCGGCTGCGAGCATGCAGTGCAGGTCAAGGTGAAAACCCTGCCGGAGCACAGCTATGAAGTGGTCCACTCCCTGGCCAAGTGGAAGCGCCAGACTCTGGGTCGCTTCGGTTTCGGCCCGGGTGAAGGCATCTACACCCACATGAAGGCACTGCGTCCGGACGAGGAACGTCTCAGCCCCATTCACTCCGTCTACGTCGACCAGTGGGACTGGGAGAAGGTGATGCCGGGCGAGCGCCGGGATCTGACCTATCTGCAGGAGACGGTGCGCGGCATCTGGGTCGCCATCAAGGCCACCGAGCGCGCGGTCTGTGCCGAGCACGACCTGACCCCCTTCCTGCCGGCGGATATTCAGTTCCTGCACAGTGAAGAGCTGCTGACCCGCTACCCGGACCTCGATGCCAAGGGACGCGAGCGCGCCATCGCCAAAGAGCTGGGAGCGGTCTTCCTCATCGGTATCGGTGGCGCCCTCTCCCACGGCGAACGCCACGACGTCCGTGCCCCGGACTACGACGACTGGAGCAGCGAGAGCGAGCTGGGGCTGGCGGGTCTGAATGGTGACATTCTGGTGTGGAACCCGGTACTGCAGGACAGCTTCGAGATCTCCTCCATGGGGATCCGGGTCGACGCCGAGGCGCTGCGCCGCCAGCTGGCCATCACCGGCGACGAGGATCGCCTGCAGTACGACTGGCACCAGGATCTGCTGGCTGCACGGATGCCGCAGACCATCGGCGGTGGCATCGGCCAATCCCGTCTGGCCATGCTGCTGCTGCAAAAAGAGCACATCGGTCAGGTCCAGGTCGGCGTCTGGCCATCTGAAATGAAGGCTGCCATCCCAGACATGCTGTAACGAATTGATTTGATTGCATCTGTCCTCCTATCGCGGCAACACGGCGCGGGACAGACGCGATAGCGAAGCTGGTCAGCCGGGGTGGAGAGCGTATCCCGACTGACTGTAAGGCGGGCATGGTCGCTGACTGTGCCTGCCGACCCTGGGGCTTGCCCCTGCGATCCGCTCAACCCACGTCAGATCGCATCGAATACATTCCTCCCGGCAATCTTCGGATTGCCGTTTTTTTTATCTCCCACCTGCAACCGTCACGCTCAGCGGCCGATGGGCTGATATCCCTGCCATTGCGGCCTGAAGGGGCTCCCTTCGGAGTCGGGCACAAGGTGCACGTACAGACCGCTCACCGTCTCCAGCAGCAGGCAGTCGTCCACCTCTTTCAGGTTGTCCTTGTACTGGTGCCTGACCCCCTTTAGCAAGGATGCGAGCCCCCTGGCTTTTGCTTCCTTTGCATCCTTTGCAACAAAGAAATCGAAGGCATGCAGCTCCGCGAGGGAGTCTGGGTGATAACCACCCATGTTCACAAAGTAGAGGCGGGGAGCCTCTTTCTCAGGAGGCGTCTCCCGCAGATGCACCGAATAGCCATCCGCCCAGAGCAGCCTGGCGTAACCGTCGATATGCACCTTGTCGGGATCGCCGAACCAGGCCTCCCGCAGTGCAGGCCAGGCCCCCTCGGGGGTCTGCGCCGCCACAAACTGGATGTCGTGGACCTCGATATTGGATTGGCCGGCGTTGCCGCCCAGATAGAACACGAATAGAAACATGTCTGACTCCCTTGTCTCACCCCTGGTCACGCCAGCATCAGGGTGACTTTCACCCCATTGTACAGAACCCCGAACAGTGAAACTGCGAGCAAAAACAAAGATGAAATCAATGCGATATGCTGGCTGTGCCGGGTCGGCATCCAACGCTTCACCAGCAGGACATAGAGACTCAGCACCAGCAGATCGAAGAAGATCCACACCATGGAGAGAGTCAGAATGCTGGTGCCAAAGTGCGGTGTCACCGCGATGAACTGCGGGAAGAAGGCGACGAAGAAGAGAATGTCCTTGGGATTGGCCACGCCGGTCATGAAGCCCTGCGTAAAGCCACCACCTGCAAGGACAGGCGCACCGGGCCCGGTATCCCGGCTCACCCCTGCCATCAAACCGCCCACGGCCGCATAACCGATGTAGAGTGACCCCGCCCCGCCCAGCAGATAGAGCCACAAGGGTGGCAGAGAGATCACGCCGGCCAGGATCAGGGTCGCCATCAGGATCAGCACCAGGGAGGCCCCGTTGGTGCCGAGCAGGGTCATCCAGGCCTGGCGATAACCATGACGAACCGCCGTGCCGGTGACGAGTGCCACGACGGGCCCCGGAGTCAACAACAGGAGCACGACCGACAAGGTGTAGGCCCCCAGCAACATCATGTTCATTCCGTCTTTCCTCCTTCGTTGATACCGCCATGTCCGCCTTTAGCCAGGACTGGCATGATGAGTCATGCTCAACCAGCCCCGGGGTTGGCTGCATTATTCAACGGGGCCCGGCCCTTGAAAAACGGATAAAACTCCCATTGAATGTGAGTAAAGCTCACATTGATATCGAACGATGACCCTTCCTCCTCTCTACGCGCTGCGTGCGTTTGAAGCCGCGGCCCGGCTCGGCTCCTTCAGCAAGGCGGCAGCCTCTCTGCACGTGACGCCGGGCGCCGTCAGTCGCCATGTCCAGACCCTGGAGGCCTGGTTCGAGTGCGAACTCTTTCACCGCCATGGCCCCAGGGTCGAGGTGACGGAAGCCGGCCGCGCCCTGGCGGAACAGTTGACGGAGGGGTTCCAGAGCCTGGCGATGGCGTGTCAGACCTTTCGCCGCAACGGCCAGGAACTGCGACTCAAGGCGCCCTCGACCCTGACCATGCGCTGGCTGCTGGATGTGCTCGGCACGTTCCGTGAACATCACCCCACTCCCAGGATCCTGGCCTCCAGCGTCTGGATGGACATAGACGGCGTCGATTTTCACCGCGAGCCCTATGACTGCGCCATCTTGCTGGGGAACGGCCATTTCGGGGATGACACCGAGTGTCACCTGCTGTTCGAAGAGTGGCTGATCCCCCTCTGTGCCCCGGCCCTGGTGGAAACCGCCCGCAGGAATTTGGCGGCGTGCGAACTGATCCACCCCTCGCCGGATCGCCGTGACTGGCGGCGGTGGCTCAAGGGAACCGGCGCCAGGCCAGGGCTCAATCTGGCCAGTGGCAAGGTGTTCGACACCCTGGAGCAGGGCAACATGGCCGCCATCAGCGGCCACGGCGTCTCGGTCGGGGATCTGCTGCTGAGCCAGGAGGCCATCGCAAACGGGCTGCTGGCACTGCCCTTCCACCAAGCCGTCGCCACCACGGATGGATACTACCTGGTGTGGCCCAGACACAGCACCCGGCGCAAGCATATCGACAGCCTGCGCCGCTGGCTGACCGACGCCGTGCCACACAACAGGCTGGAGCACATTGAATGGGTCGGGTGACATGCCGCAACAGGGCACAGGATCCCCCTGACGAATTGCGAACGCCCATAAAAAAACACAGGCACGAGGCCTGCGTTTTTCATCGACAATCCCATTACTGGGTCATGGTGAGGCCGTTGCTGTCGGCCCCCAGCCGCAGTGTCTTGCCCGGGATGACCCGACCGCTGAGCAGGGCCTGGGCCAGCGGGTTCTCCACCTTCTGCTGGATCGCCCGCTTGAGGGGGCGCGCCCCGTAGACGGGATCGAACCCGGCGTGAACCAGCTTGGTCAGCAGCTCCTCGCTCACCTCCACCTCGAAGCCCTGGGACTCCAGACGGCTCATCAGGCTCTTGAGCTGGATACGGGCGATGGACTTGATGTGCTCCTCACCGAGCGGGTGGAACACCACGGTCTCGTCGATCCGGTTGATGAACTCCGGCCGGAAGCTGCGGGTCAGCACCTCCATCAGCATGGTCTTCATCTCGTCGTAATCCTTCTCGGAGTGGTGCTCCTGAATAAGATCAGACCCGAGGTTGGAGGTCATGATCACCACGGTGTTGCGGAAGTCCACGGTACGCCCCTGACCGTCGGTCAGGCGGCCATCGTCTAGCACCTGCAACAGGATGTTGAAGACATCGGGATGCGCCTTCTCCACCTCGTCCAGCAGGATCACCGAGTAGGGGCGACGACGCACCGCCTCGGTCAGATAACCGCCTTCTTCATAACCCACGTATCCCGGAGGCGCCCCCACCAGACGGGCCACGCTGTGTTTCTCCATGAACTCGGACATGTCGATCCGCACCATGGCGTCCTGGGTATCGAACAGGAACTCCGCCAGCGCCTTGCACAGCTCGGTCTTGCCCACCCCGGTGGGGCCGAGGAAGAGGAAGGAGCCGATGGGGCGGTTCGGGTCGGACAGCCCGGCACGAGAGCGGCGAATGGCGTTGGAGACGGCGTCCACCGCCTCTTCCTGGCCGATCACCCGGCTGTGCAGCTGATCCTCCATCCGCAGCAGCTTCTCCCGTTCTCCTTCCAGCATGCGGGCCACCGGAATGCCGGTCCAGCGGGCCAGGACGTCGGCGATCTCCACGTCGGTGACCCGGTTGCGCAGCAGGCTGGTCTCCTGCATCTCGGCCTGGGTGGCGAGATCCAGCTGTTTCTCCAGCTCCGGGATGCGGCCGTACTGCAGCTCGGACATGCGGCCCAAGTCCCCTGCGCGGCGCGCCACCTCGAGATCCTGACGGGCCTGCTCCAGCGCAGCCTTGATGTGCTGGGTCCCGGCGAGGGCAGCCTTCTCGGCCTTCCACACCTCTTCCAGCTCGTTGTATTCCCGCTCTTTTTCC
This sequence comes from Aeromonas sp. QDB68, assembly GCF_027707405.1. Lineage (NCBI taxonomy): Bacteria > Pseudomonadati > Pseudomonadota > Gammaproteobacteria > Aeromonadales > Aeromonadaceae > Aeromonas > Aeromonas sp. QDB68. The sequence continues at coordinate 51,722 of NZ_JAPCIQ010000011.1, forward strand.
GTCAGCTCCTGATTGAGCAGATCGAGGCGCTTGCGGCTGGCGTCATCGTCCTCCTTCATCAGCGCCTGCTGCTCCAGCTTGAGCTGGATGATGCGCCGCTCGAGCCGGTCCAGGGATTCCGGCTTGGAGTCGATCTGGAGCCGGATGCTGGCCGCCGCCTCGTCGATGAGGTCGATGGCCTTGTCAGGCAGCTGGCGATCCGCGATGTAGCGGTGGGAGAGCTGGGCCGCCGCGACGATGGCGGGGTCGGTGATCTGTACATGGTGGTGCAGCTCGTAGCGCTCCTTCAGGCCACGCAGGATGGCGATGGTGTCCTCCACCGAGGGCTCCTCCACCAGCACCTTCTGGAAACGGCGCTCCAGGGCGGCATCCTTCTCCACGTACTGCCTGTACTCATCGAGGGTGGTGGCCCCGACGCAGTGCAGCTCGCCGCGGGCCAGGGCGGGCTTGAGCATGTTGCCCGCATCCATGGCGCCCTCGCCCTTGCCGGCGCCGACCATGGTGTGCAGCTCGTCCACGAAGAGGATGACGCTGCCCTCCTCCTTGGCCAGATCGTTCAGAACCGCCTTGAGCCGCTCCTCGAACTCGCCGCGATACTTGGCTCCGGCCACCAGGGCCCCCATGTCGAGCGACAGCACCCGCTTGTTCTTGAGCCCTTCCGGCACTTCGCCATTGATGATGCGCTGGGCCAGACCCTCGACGATGGCGGTCTTGCCGACGCCGGGGGCACCAATCAGCACCGGGTTGTTCTTGGTGCGGCGTTGCAGCACCTGGATGGTGCGGCGAATTTCGTCATCCCGGCCGATCACCGGGTCGAGCTTGCCGAGTTCGGCCCGCTCGGTGAGGTCTATGGTGTACTTCTCCAGCGCCTGGCGATTCTCCTCGGCGTTGGCATCCTCCACCTTCTTGCCGCCACGGACCTTGTCGATGGCTGCCTCGAGTTTTTCCTTGGTCAGCCCCTGGGCACGCAGCAGCTCGCCCAGCGTCCCCTTCTCGTCCAGGGCCGCCAGCACGAACAGCTCGGACGAGATGAACTGATCCTTGCGCTGCTGGGCCAGCTTGTCGCAGACGTTGAGCAGGCGGCCGAGGCCGTTGGAGAGCTGTACGTCCCCTTCCACCCCGCTGACGCGGGGCAGGCGATCCAGCTCCTCGCCGAGGCGCGAGCGCAGGGTATTGATGTCGAGCCCGGTCAGGGTGAGCAGCGGACGAATGGATCCGCCGTCCTGATTGAGCAAGGCGCTCATCAGATGGACGGGTTCGATGAATTGGTGGTCACGACCCAGTGCAAGAGACTGGGCATCGGAAATGGCAATCTGGAATTTGCTGGTCAGGCGATCGAGGCGCATTGCACTCCCCCTTCAAGACAGACGCCGCATGCGCGGCAACAACATCGCTTTCTGACAAGGAAGATGTGGTCTTGAAGGGCAATTTCAAGGGGTGGCTGTTTGTTTTTTCCTCAATAGCAGTGACCGGGGGAAAACGACCTCGCAATGGCAGCCTGCACCCTGAGCCTGCTCGGCAGCAAGACATGGCCGCCAAAGGGCCATCACCAGGGAGTGAAGAGGCGCTTGCGGCCACTCGCGAGCGCCTCTTCGGCTATTTTTCCAGCCACACAAGGGAGGCCATGCGACCCGTCTGTCCGTCGCGGCGATAGGAGTAGAAGCGCTCGCTGTCGCTGAAGGTGCAGTATTCGCCGCCATAGATGGCGGTGACACCGGCGCGGACGAGGCGCAGCCGGGCCAGCTGGTAGATATCCGCCAGCCATTTCCCTTCGTTGAGGGATGGCACGAATGCCGTCGCCGCTTCCGCCTGCTCCGTCATGAAGGCCTCACGCACTTCGCCACCCACTTCGAACGCAGCGGGACCGATGGCCGGGCCCAGCCAGGCCAGGATCTCGCCAGGCTCGCAGCCCATGGCGGCGATGCTTGCCTCCAATACGCCCCCCTGCAGTCCGCGCCAACCGGCATGGGCCGCCGCCACTACGGTGCCTGCCCGATCGCAGAACAGCACCGGCAGGCAGTCGGCGGTCATCACGATGCAGGCCTGCCCCGCCTCATGCGCACAGGCGGCATCGGCATCCGGTACGCGCTCATAACGGTCGCTCACCGGATGGACGGCGATGCCATGTACCTGGTTGAGCCAGTTGAGAGTGCCGGGGATCCCCGCCACCTGCTGCAGTCGGGCGCGGTTGGCCTCGACCCTGGCCGGTGCATCGCCCACATGGGCCCCGAGGTTCAGGCCGGCAAAGACCCCTTCGCTGATGCCGCCGTCCCGGGTGGTCGAGAGAGCCCTGACATTGCCCGGTGCGGGCCAGTCGGGTGCGATCCAGTTCATCTGTGGCTCCTTTCGTTCATATGAAAACGAGGCCCCTTGGCTGCAACCAGTCAAGGGGCCCCGCATCAGATCATGGGCAGGTTACGGCAGGAATCGTCGCAAGGCCGCCCCCGGGATCAGTTCCAGACCAGATCGTCCGGATTGGCCAGGGTATCCGCCCGCAGCACTTCCATCAGCGCCACCATATCCTGCGGCGTGGGGGAGTGCCACTCCATCACTTCACCCGTGATGGGGTGCGCCAGCTTCAGCATGGTGGCGTGCAGCGCCTGACGGTGGAAACCGCGCAGGGCCTCGGTCAGCTCGGGGGTGGCGTTGCGCAGCAGACGCAGACGGCCACCGTAAGCGGGATCCCCCACCAGCGGGTGCTTGATGTGGGCCATGTGGACACGGATCTGGTGGGTACGGCCGGTCTCCAGCCGCAACCGCAGACGGGTGTGACCACGGAACTTCTCGTGCACCCGGTAGTGGGTGACGGACTCGCGCCCGTTGGGCACCACTGCCATGTGGGTACGCTGGGTCGGATGACGACCGATGGGGGCATCGACGGTGCCGCCGGCGGTCATGTGACCGATGGCAATCGCCTCGTACTCACGGGTGATCTGGCGTGCCTGAAGGGCTTCCACCAGGTGGGTCTGGGCGGGAATGGTCTTGGCCACCACCATCAACCCCGTGGTGTCTTTGTCCAGACGGTGCACGATGCCGGCGCGGGGGACCTCGGCGATGCCGGGGTAGCGGTGCAGCAGGGCATTGAGCACGGTGCCGTCCGGCGTACCGGCGCCCGGGTGAACCACCAGGCCGGCCGGCTTGTCGATCACCAGGATGTGTTCATCTTCATAGACGATGTTCAGCTCGATGTTCTGGGCATCCCAGCGGGTGTCGTCTGCCAGTTCCACATTCACATGTACCTGCTGCCCGGCCACCACTTTCTCGCGCGGGGTATTGGCAACCTGACCGTCCAGGGTCACTCTGTCCTGTAAAATCCACTCCTTGATGCGGGTCCGGGAGTAGTCGGGAAACAATTCGGCCAGGGCCTGGTCGAGTCGTTGCCCGAATTGGTGATCCTGAAATTCGCCTGTCAGTTCAATATGCTGGCTCATGTATGGTCTCTTGAGCGGGGGTATCAATTCGAAATAATCCGGGTATTCTAGCTTTTCTTTTAGCCAAGCATAACGGATACTTTGCCAATTTCGTGGAAATGGACCGGATGTTGTTGATGGGAAAGAAGTCTCACCTGCTGATGTCGCTCGCCTTGGTCGCTACCCTGATCACTGGCTGTTCCAGCACCAAACCCAAGGTTCCCGACGAACCGCCGGAAGTTCTGTACCAGAAAGCCCGCATCAAACTGGATACCGGCAACTACCTCAATGCCATCGAACTGCTGGAAGCGCTGGACTCTCGTTACCCGTTCGGTGCCTACTCCAACCAGGTTCAGCTCGATCTCATCTATGCCTACTACAAGCAGGATGATACCGCCCAGGCGATCGCCAACATCGACCGTTTTATCCGCCTGAACCCGGCGCACAAGAACATCGATTACGTCTTCTATATGCGCGGCCTGACCAACATGGCGGCGGATTACAACTTCTTCCAGGATTTCCTCGGCATCAATCGGGATGACAAGGACCCCTCCTACGCCCGTCAGGCCTTCCAGGACTTCAAGACCCTGCTGCAGAACTACCCCAACAGCAGCTATGCAGCCGATGCCCGTGCCCGCATGATCGGCCTGAAGAACCGTCTTGCCCGCTATGACCTGGGGGTAGCCGAGTACTACGTCAAGCGTGACGCCCTGATCGCCGCCGCCAACCGCGCCAAGCTGATCGTCGAGACCTATCCCGACACGATGGAAACCGAGAAGGCGCTGGAGATCATGGTCAACGCCTATGACACCCTGAAGATGCCGACCCTGGCCCAGCATGCCCGAGAAGTGCTGGCCAAAAACTACCCGGACAACCGTCTCGGTCGCGGCTGAGTAGCGAACGGACAATGAAAAACCGGAGCCACTGGCTCCGGTTTTTTTATGGCCGACGGCGGCACTCCGGGGTCACTGGTGCTTACCCTGCTGCTTGGCCCGCATGATGTTGATGATCTCGATGTCGGTATCCAGCATCCCCTCCCTGGAGAGGCGACCCAGGTTGGCGATGGTCTGGTCCACATCGTCCGAGACGATCCCCTCGCTCTGGGGCACGCGCAGATTGTTGATGGCCATCAGCGAGGATTTCACCGCCGCCGAGGTTGAGGTGGAGACCTTCATGGAGCAGGCGCTGCCGGCGCCGTCGCAGATGATGCCGGAAACATCCCCAATCATGTTGTTGATGCAGTGGCTGATCTGCTCGAACTGGCCCCCCAGCAGCCAGGTGATGGCGGCCCCCGATCCCATGGCGGCGGTACTGGCTGCACACAGGGCGGAGAGCTTGTTCTGGTAGGCCTTGATATAGATGGCCACCAGGTGGCTCATCACCAGGGCACGGGCCAGCTGCTCGTCATCGGCCTTGAGGAAGCGGGCGGCGGCGACCACCGGCATGGTGGCGGCAATGCCCTGGTTGCCGGAACCAGAGTTGGACATGGCGGGCAGCATGGCGCCATCCATCCGCGCATCGGAGGCGGCAGACGACAAACGCATCGCCAGGGTCATCAGATCGTCGGAAAGCAGCTTGCGTTCCACCTGGTCGGTGAGGATCTTGCCGATGCGCAGGCCATAGCCCTGCAGCCCTTCGTCCGCCAGCGCCTGGTTCATGGTGGCCGCCTCGCGGATGAAGTCGATCTCGGCCAGCGGCACCTCCAGGGCGAAGGCCACGATCTCCTTCAGGGTCATGGCGGGCTTGCCGGCCTTGGCTGGCTGGATCTGCACCCCGGGGGCGCTGTCCTGCACCATCAGCACCTCGCCATCCTTCTCCATCAGCACGATGCGGGTGTGGTCGGTACAGATCACCACCCGGGCGCTGTGCCCCTCCACTTCGGCCAGCACCTCGGCGTAGAGCACGTCGGGCACATCCTTCACATCCACCTCTATGGTGGGCAGCAGCCCCTTGGCCGCCTCGACCTGATCCGGCGTGAGGCTCTTGAGCACCTCCAGCCCGGCATCCGGGTTGCCACCGGTGATGCCGACGGCGGCGGCCACCGGCAGGCCGATCATGCCGGTGCCGGGCACGCCGACCCCCATGCCGTTCTTGAACAGATTGCCGCTGACCCAGACGCGGGTGCGAGTCGGTACCTGCCCCAGCAGCTTGCGGCAGTTGGCCGCCGCCAGGGCGACCGACATGGGCTCGGTGCAGCCGAGGGCCGGCACCACTTCACGCTTGAGCAGGGTAATAAAGTCGGTCCATTGTGCGTTCATTGCGATGTGTCTCATGTTCATGACGCCCGCGTGCGGGCTCGTCATTGTTGTTCGGCCAGTTCCGCCTTGTGATTGCGGATATGCAGGTAAACGGTATGGCGGGAGATGCCGAGCAGCTCGGCCACCAGTTGGGCGGCATCCTTGATCTCGAAGATGCCCATGTCGTAAAGCCGGTGCACGATCGCCTTGTTGCGCACGCTGCTGCCCAGCCCGGGATCCCTGTCCACCTTGGCGATCACCTGCGCCACCAGATCATCCACCGAGCTGGCGAAGGTCTCGGTGCCGTGGGCAGGGGGCACTGCGGGCGGGGCAAAGGTGTCGAGCAGGCTGCCAAGGGGCGTGTCCAGGCTGAAATTCACGCACAGCATGCCGATGGGTTTGCCCTCGCGGTTGCTGATGGTGATGGACGAGGACTTCATCAGGGAGCCCTCCCGGGTGCGGGAGAAATAACTGCTCCACTGGCTGCCGGCGGCACTGTGCAACTTGTCGAGCGCGAAGTCGGTGACCGGCGCTCCCTCCTGGCGGCCGGTGATGTGGCCGTTGGCAATCTTGATGACGGAGGCGTGCAGACTGTCAAAGGCGTGCAGCACCACCTCGCAGCCCGGGCCAAACAGGGCGGACAGCGCCGCCACCGCAGGCTCGAAGCTGGCGATCAGATGGCGCTCTTCATCGGTCAGTGTGCTGGCGTCGCGCAAGGGAGCTACCTCGGTCATGGGGTCATCCGGTCAACGTTGGGTAAGGATATTCGAAGCGGACTCAAATAAAATTGAGCAAATCCGCTTTTTGCGCGGGCATTATGCCCGACTGGTGAGACAACACCACAAAATGTGAGCAAAATCACGACTAAAATGACAAAAAGGCCTCATGAGAGGCCTTCAAGGTGGTTTTTTGGTGCTTTTGCTCAACTTTAATTGAGCCAGGGCTCGCCAGTCAGTCCGGACAGGCAGGCACCACCGCCTGTCTGTTCCCTGCCACGGTCACCCACTCTGGTCATAGAAAAAGGGGGCCGAAGCCCCCTTTTTGTCTCATCCGGTCAACGCTTACAGCGCCTTCAGGATGGCCTCGACGCTGGCCTTGGCATCGCCAAACAGCATCTGGGTGTTCTCCTTGAAGAACAGCGGGTTCTGGACACCGGCGTAGCCAGTGTTCATGGAGCGCTTGAAGCCGATGACGTTCTGCGCCTTCCACACTTCCAGCACCGGCATGCCGGCGATGGGGCTGCCCGGATCTTCCATGGCGGCCGGGTTGACGGTGTCGTTGGCACCGATCACCAGCACCACGTCGGTGTCGGCGAAGTCATCGTTGATCTCGTCCATTTCCAGCACGATGTCATAGGGGACTTTCGCTTCCGCCAGCAGCACGTTCATGTGACCAGGCAGACGACCGGCCACCGGGTGGATGCCGAAGCGCACCTTGACGCCGCGATCACGCAGCTTCTGGGTGATCTCGGCCACCGGGTACTGGGCCTGCGCCACCGCCATGCCGTAGCCCGGGGTGATGATGACGGAGCTGGCGTTCTTCAGCATGTCGGCCACGTCTTCGGCGTTGGTCTCGCGGTATTCGCCCAGCTCCTGCTCGGCGGTGGAGGCCACGCCGTCGGAGCCAAAGCCTCCTGCGATCACGGAGATGAAGGAGCGGTTCATCGCCTTGCACATGATGTAGGAGAGGATGGCACCGGAGGAACCCACCAGGGCACCGGTGACGATCAGCAGGTCATTGGAGAGCATGAAGCCCGCCGCCGCCGCCGCCCAACCGGAGTAGGAGTTCAGCATGGAGACCACCACCGGCATGTCCGCACCACCGATGGAGGCGACCAGGTGCCAGCCGAAGGCGAAGGCGATCAGGGTCATCACCAGCAGGGCGAAGGTGGAGCCACCGGCGTTGACGAAGTGGATCATCAGCGCGATGGAGACCACCACGGCCAGCAGGTTCAGCTTGTGGCGGTGCGGCAGCATCAGCGGCTTGGAAGAGATGAGGCCACGCAGCTTGCCAAACGCCACCACGGAACCGGTGAAGGTCACGGCACCGATGAAGACGCCCAGGAACACTTCCACCAGGTGGATGTTCAGCATGGCGCCGGAGAGGTGCTCGACCTGGGCGACGCTTGCCGCCTGCTCGAACGCCGCCCGGGCGGCTGCCAGGGTCGCATCCAGGTTGGAACCGACGGAGACCACCACTTCAGCGGGGGCGGAGGGGTGCAGATCGATGAAGCTGTTGAAGCCCACCAGCACCGCTGCCATGCCCACGAAGCTGTGCAGCACGGCCACCAGCTCGGGCATCTCGGTCATCTCGACCTTGAGGGCCAGACGCACGCCGATGGCGCCACCGATGGCCATGGCCAGGACTATCCAGTGGACGCCACTGGTTTCCGGGTTGAAGACGGTGGCGAGCAGGGCGATGGCCATCCCCGCGATACCGAACAGGTTGCCATGCTTGGCCGTTTCTTGCTTCGACAGTCCCGCGAGACTGAGGATGAAGAGCACGGCGGCAACGATATAGGATGCTGTTACCAGTCCTTGAGACACGTTAAACCCCCTTAATCCTTACGGAACATCTTCAGCATGCGCTGAGTGACGGTGAAGCCACCGAAGATGTTGATACTGGCAATCAGCACGGCGACAAAGGCCAGCACGGTGACCAGGGTCGACCCTTGTCCAATCTGCAACAGCGCACCGACCACGATGATGCCGGAGATGGCATTGGTGACCGACATCAGCGGCGTGTGCAGGGCGTGAGAGACGTTCCACACCACGTAGTAACCGACCACGCAGGCCAGGATGAAGACGGTGAAGTGGGAGAGGAAGGCGGCAGGCGCCACGGCGGCCACCCAACCGAAGGCGGCGATGCCGAGGGCACCGAACACGAACTTCTTGTTGGAGGGCTTGGCCTCTTCCTTCTTGGCGGCCGGTTTGGCGGCAGCGGGTTTCTGCGGGGCAGCAGAGACGGAGATGGCGGGGGGCGGGAAGGTCACTTCACCGGCCTGGACCACCGTCATGTTGCGCTGCACCACGTCTTCGAAGTCGATGGCGACGTTGCCGTCCTTCTCCTTGCACATCAGCTTCATCAGGTTCACCAGGTTGGTGCCGTAGAGCTGGGAGGATTGGGCAGGCAGGCGGCCCGGCAGATCGGTGTAACCGATCACCTTGACGCCGTTGTCGGTGACATGCAGTTCACCCGGTACCGTGTATTCGCAGTTGCCGCCGGCCTGGGCCGCCATGTCCACGATGACGGAGCCCGGCTTCATGCTGTCCACCATTTCCTTGGTGATGAGCTTGGGTGCCGGCTTGCCCGGGATCAGGGCGGTAGTGATGATGATGTCCACTTCCTTGGCCTGCTGGGCGAACAGCTCCATCTCGGCCTTGATGAACTCTTCGCTCATCACCTTGGCGTAACCGTCGCTGGAAGCGCCATCTTCGCCGCCGAAGTCCAGCTTGAGGAATTCCCCACCCATGGACTCGATCTGCTCGGCCACTTCCAGACGGGTATCGAAGGCACGCACGATGGCACCGAGGGAACCGGCGGTCCCGATGGCGGCCAGACCGGCCACACCGGCACCGATGACCAGCACCTTGGCGGGCGGAACTTTACCGGCGGCGGTGATCTGGCCGGTGAAGAAGCGACCGAACTGGTGCGCGGCTTCCACGACGGCGCGATAGCCACCGATGTTGGCCATGGAAGAGAGGGCGTCGAGGGACTGGGCACGGGAGATCCGCGGCACCATGTCCATCGCCATCACATTGATGTTGCGCTCGGAAAGCTTCTTGACCAGCTCGGGGTTCTGGGCGGGCCAGATGAAGCTCACCAGGGTGGCACCATCCTTAATTTGTGCGATTTCGGCCTCGGTCGGCGCGTTGACCTTGAAGACAAGGTCGGCTTGCCAGACGTTCGGTACCACGCTGGCACCGGCAGCCTCGAAGGCGGCATCATCGAAGCTGGCTCGCAGGCCGGCACCGGCCTCGATGGCAACCTCGAAGCCGAGCTTTTTCAGCTGCTCGACAGTGGCCGGGGTCGCTGCGACCCGGGTCTCACCGGCGAGACTCTCTCTCGGTATTCCAATCTGCATGACTATTCCCTGATGGTTAATAAACAATCATCGCCAAGTCTCTCATGTCTGAGGGGACAAGGCATGATCAAAGTGCAGGTCACGGGCCCTTTGTTATGAAAATCAGCAGGCTTCACCTCGACCTCCTGTCACGGTCAGGCCCCCGCTTTTCAGGCGCGAGGGTGATTAGTATCAAATTTTGGAGTTTTATTACAACCACGGCCCCGGGCGGGCGGGTACAGAATTCAGCCCATCCCGGACCATGATTAAAAAAAACAAACCAAATTAGGGGCTTATACCAGCAAAAAGCGCTAAAAAAAGTGATCCAACCAGTCAAAAAAAATGTTTAACCCGGCCTCTACCTTAGCGTTTTTTGTTCTTACGAAATCTGCCGTTGGCTCATCTGATGAGATGAAAAGGGAAAAAGTAACCATTTTGCAACGATCAGGGGGCCGCGTCCCCGCCTGCTGGCGGGTTCGGGCCCCCTGGTGCAACCGGGCCTGCGGCCCGTTTCAGGCGCGCTCTGCTTACCAGGCCGCCTCATAAATATGCCGGCTCTGGGCCAGGTCGATGTCGCCGTGCTCACCCAGGGCGGTCATGCCGTGCTCTTCGAGCTTGGCCAGCAGGGCGTCGATCCGGGCGTCGGCCACGTAATCCCGCAGCCGGGTCTTGATCCCCATCCGCTCGAAGAAGTCGCGGGTGGCGGCGATGGCACCGTCGATACGCTCCTCGTCACTGCCGCTGCGCAGATCCCAGACCCGCTCGGCGTATTGCAGCAGCTTGGCGCGCTTCTGCTCGCGCTTGGCCTGCAGCAGGGCGGGCAGCACCACCGCCAGGGTCTGGGCGTGGTCCAGACCGTGCAGGGCGGTGATCTCGTGGCCCAGCATGTGGGTGGCCCAGTCCTGGGGCACGCCGGCTCCGATCAGGCCGTTCAGTGCCAGGGTGGCGCTCCACATGATGTTGGCACGCACGTCGTAGTTTTCCGGCTCCACCAGCGCCTTGGGCCCCTCTTCCGCCAGGGTCAGCAGCAGCCCTTCTGCAAAGCGATCCTGCACCTTGGCATCCACCGGGTAGGTGAGGTACTGCTCCAGGGTGTGGATGAAGGCATCCACCACCCCATTGGCCACCTGACGGGCGGGCAGGGTGTAGGTGAGCACGGGGTCGAGCACGGCGAAGCGCGGCATCACGAAGGGCGAGAAGAAGTGCTGCTTGTCCCCTGTGCTCTTGCGGGTGATGACGGCGCCCATGTTCATCTCGGAACCGGTGGCTGGCAGGGTCAGCACGCTGCCCAGGGGAATGGCGGAGGCCACCTCGCCGCCGACGGTCTCGAGGATGTGCCAGGGGTCCTTGGCCAGGTCGTAGTGGGCCGCCGCCGCGATGAACTTGGTGCCGTCCAGCACGGAGCCGCCACCCACTGCCAGCAGGAAGTCGACCTTCTCGGCGCGGGCCAGTTCGACGGCGCCCATCAGGGTCTCGTAGGTGGGGTTGGGCTCGATGCCGCCAAATTCAAACAGGGTCAGGCCGGCCAGCTCGCTGCGGATCTGGTCCAGCAGGCCGCTGCGCACCACGCTGCCACCGCCGTAGGTGACGAGGATGCGGGCGTCGCTGGGGATCTGGCCGCGCAGCTGGGCCACCTGGCCCTTGCCGAACAGCACCTTGGTGGGGGTGTGCAGGATGAAGTTGTTCATGGGATCTCCCGGGGTGGTCGTAGTCGGTAAGGTATGGGTTGCATTTTTCTCTTATAACCCCCTACCATCAAGGGAGCTTTCTGCCGATTTCTTGCCTATTTCTACTGAGCCTGGATAAATGAGTACAAATCAGCCCATCGCGGCGACCCACCAGTCCGCCCTCGCCAGCCGACTCGCCGCCCTGGCACCCCACCCGGGGATCACCGCCGCCCCCGTGCCCGGCGTGCACCTCATCTACACCACGGAGCATCACGACCGCATCCCGGTGCTCTACCGCCCGCGCATGATCATCATCCTGCAGGGGCACAAGGTGGGCTATCTCTCGGACTTCACCTTCCGCTACGACCCCGAGCACTACCTGATGATGACCCTGCCGCTGCCCTGCGAGTGCGAGTGCTTCGCCTCCCCCGAATCCCCTCTGGTGGGGCTCTCGGTGGAGATCGACGTGGCGGCGCTGCAGGCCCTGCTGCTGGAGATGGGGGACGCGGCCCCCGCCCCGGCGGAGCCGGGTCGCGGCGTCGTCTCCGTGCCCCTCTCCGAGACCATGCTCTGCGCGGTGGAGCGCCTCATCGACGTGATGGACAAACCGCTCCACGCCCGGGTGCTGGGGCCCCAGATAGTGCGCGAGATCCTGTTCCACGCCCTGCACGAAGGGGGTGCCCCCGCCCTGCTGGCCATGGCCAGCCGTCACAGCCAGGTGAGCCAGATAGCCCGGGTGCTGCGTATCATGGAGCAGCGCTTTACCGAGAACCTGACGGTGGAGGAGCTGGCCCGGGAGGCGAACATGAGCATCTCGGCCTTCCACCACCACTTCAAGGCGGCCACCGCCACCTCGCCCCTGCAGTACATCAAGACCCTGCGCCTGCACCGGGCGCGGCTGATGATGCTGCACGACGGCCTCAAGGCCGGGGTGGCGGCGGACAAGGTAGGCTACGAGAGCGGCTCCCAGTTCAGCCGCGAATACAAACGCTTCTTTGGCAACACCCCGAGCGAACACGCGGCACGCTTCCGCTCGGGACAACTGCGTATCGTGGAGGGATGACATGCGCACACTGATCCTGCTCGTTCTGACCCTGCTGGCCACCGCCTGCACCGGCATTCCACCGGGGCACCAGGTGGTCAAGCCCTTCCAGCTCGACCGCTACCTGGGCACCTGGTACGAGGTGGCCCGCCTCGATCACGGTTTCGAGCGCGGCCTGAACCGGGTCACCGCCACCTACAGCCTGCGGGATGACGGCGGTGTCAGGGTGATCAACCGGGGGCAGGACGAACAGGGGGAATGGCGCGAGGCCGAGGGGCGCGCCTACTTCGTGGGCGACAGCGACGAGGGGCGCCTCAAGGTGAGCTTCTTCGGCCCCTTCTACGGCAGCTACAACGTGCTGGCGACGGACTATGACCTCTCCCTGGTGAGCAGTTACAACCTCCAGTACCTCTGGATCCTCTCCCGCACGCCCCATCCCCCCAAAGAGAAGGTAGAGGCCCTGGTCGAGCGGGCCCGGGGGCTCGGCTTTGCCACCGACCGGCTGATCTGGGTCAGCCAGGATCCGGCGGGGAACGCCCCATGAGGATCTTCCAGGCCACCCCCGGGGACATTCCCCGGGTCACCCCCCTGTTCGTGCAATACCGGACGTTCTACCGGCTGCCTGCCCGGCCCGAGGCCGCCGAAGCCTTCCTGCTGGAGCGCTGCACCGCCGGGGAGTCGGTGCTCTTCGTGGCCCAGAGCGAGGCGGGAGAGGTGCTGGGATTTGCCCACCTCTATCCCTTGTTCTGCTCCCTCGCCCTGAAGCCCATCTGGCTGCTGTACGATCTGTTCGTGGCGCCGGCGGCCCGCCAGCAGGGGGTGGCCCAGGCGCTGCTGGCGCGGGCCGATCGCCACGGCCAGGAGACGGGCGCCGCCTTCCTGATGCTGAGCACCGCCACCGACAACCGGCAGGCTCAGGCCCTCTACGAAGGGCACGGCTACCAGCGGGACAACGAATTCTACAGCTACATCAAGCCCCTCTGAGCCTCTGCCTGCACCCGCTGCAGAGCCAGGACCCGGTATTATTCAGCGGGTGCATGGTGAAATAATATCCATACACAGGATGAATAAAGGCGACCCCGGGGTCGCCTTTGTCACATCCGGGTCGCAGCCTAGAGCCGGAAGCGCCCGATCTCCTGCTCCAGCCGCTCGGTGAGAGACTTAAGCTGGGCCGCCTGGGCGGCCTCTTCGCCGGCCTGGGCCGCCAGCGTCTGTGAGACGTGGCGGATATTCTCGGTGTTGCGGCTGATCTCGCCGGTCACCGAGGTCTGCTCCTCGGCCGCCGCCGCGATCTGGGTCGCCATGTCGCTGATGGCGCCGATGGCCTCGTTGATCCTGCCCAGGCTGAGATTCGCCGCTTCGGCGTCCTCCACGCTGGTGCCCGCCAGCTGGCGGCTGGTCTCCATGCCGCCCACCGCCTTGCGGGTAGTCTGCTGCAGCGCCTCGATCATCTGCTGGATCTCGGCGGTGGAGTCGTGGGTGCGGCGCGACAGCACCCGCACCTCATCCGCTACCACGGCAAAGCCGCGCCCCTGCTCCCCGGCCCGGGCCGCCTCGATGGCGGCGTTCAGAGCCAGCAGGTTGGTCTGCTCGGCGATGCCGCTGATGGTGGCCAGAATGCCGCTGATCTGCTGGGCGTGGCCATCCAGCTCGTGGATGGTCTGGCTGGCGTCGGAGACCTCCCCCGCCAGCCCCGTGATGCTGCGCTGGCTCTGGCCGACCTGGGACTGGCCGGCCACCGCGAGGCGCACCGCATCGCCGGCGGTGTTGGCGGCAAATTCGGCGTTGCCGGCGATCTCCTGGGTGGCGGAGGCCATCTCGGTCACCGCGGTCGCCACCATGACGATCTCGTCCTGCTGCTGGCGCACCCGCTGGCTGCGGGCCTCGGCCCCCGCCGCCTGGGTGCGGGACTGGGCCGCCAGCTCGACGGTGACGTCCCGCAAGCGGCTGACGATGCCGTGCAGTCGCGCCACGAACTGGTTGAAGTTCTGGGCCAGCTGCCCCACCTCATCCTGGCTGCGGGTGGCGATCTGCACCGTGAGATCTCCCTCCCCGTGGGCGATGTCGGCGAGCGCCCTGGAGACCCGTCCCAGATCCGCGAACAGGTAGTTGAACATGGCGATGAGCAGGGCACCGAACACCAGCAGCAGCACCAGGGTCAGCCCCACCAGTTGCCACAGCAGGGAGGCGAGCGGCGCCTCCAGCACCTCCTTGTACATCACCATGGCGAGCAGCCAGTCGGTGCCGGGCACGCCTTGCACCGAAAGCAGCACCTCGCGCCCGTTCAGGTTGGCGCCGTGCAGCTCGCCGTCGCGGCTCCACGCATCCAGCGCCGCCCCGGTGAGACCGGGGTCCAGCTCCGCCACCTGCTTGAGCGCCAGCTCCTTGTTCGGGTGGCCGACGATGAGGCCGGTGCGATCGAGCAGCATGGCGTAGCCCTCTCCCTGCACCTTCATGGCCAGCACCTCGTCGATGAGGGCGTCGAGGGAGAGATCCGCCCCGGCCACCCCAATCACCCGGCCCTGGTGGCTCACCGGCTCGGCCAGGGTCACCACCATCTGCTGCATGGTCACGCTGACATAGGGCGGCGTAACGATGAGCTTGCCCGCCTTGTCGGCGTTCTGGTACCAGGGGCGGGCCCTGGGGTCATAGTTGGCGGTGTTGAGGGCGGGATCGTGGCGGGTCATCTCCCCCTGCGCCGAACCAAAATAGGTGAGGCCGAAACCGCCGGAGGTGCGGGTCTGCAACAGGTGGGGCACCAGGGCCGTGTCGGGGTCGCGCGCAATGACGGCGGCCAGGGCGTCGACCGCGTGCTTGCGATCCGCCAGCCAGTTGCCGATGGCCACCGAGTGGGCGTGGCCGTAGTTGACCGCCTCGCTCTGGATGGCGTCAAGAGTGCGGGATTTGAGGGTGTGGAAGGCGACGATACCGAGCAGGGCTGCCATCAGCAGCACTACCCCCAGGCTGGCCGCGAGCAGCTTGCCGCGCAACGAGAGAGTCATGACAACGAATCCTTGTGGTAGCCGGGGGCCGGGAATACCCCCATCTTGGTAGTTCTATCGGCACAATCATGAACGGTCTTTAGTGAATCCTGATATTTTTTCATCTATCAACAACAGAACGCACTACCAGCAACAGACTGTTCACTATTCCATGCTGACACCCGCAGGCACCACAAGGCCGCCCGAAGGCGGCCTGTCACTTACCCCTGATAGGCACCGGCGGAGTAGGTCAGCTCATAGCTGTGGCTGTAGATCTCGATGATGTTGCCGAAGGGATCTTCCATGTAGACCATGCGGTAGGGCTTCTCGCCCGGATAGTACTCGCGCACCGGCATCCGCTGCTTGCCACCCGCTGCGACGATGCGCGCCGCCAGCCCCTCGACATCCGGATCCTGCACGCTGAAGTGGAACACCCCGGTCTTCCAGAATTCGAAGTTGTTTTCGCGCTGCTCGCTGTTGGGGAACTCGAACAGCTCGATGCCGATCTTGTCGCCGGTGGAGAGATGAGCGATGCGGAAAGAGCCCCAGCCCGGGCCAAATACGTCGTTGCACATCACGCCGATGGCGGAGTCATCCTCGGTGATGGTGGTCGCCGGCATGATGAGATACCAGCCCATCACCTTGGTATAGAACTCGACTGCCTTGTCGAGGTCAGTCACCGTGATGCCGATGTGGGAGAAGTTGCGCGGGTAAGTCATAAGTCACCTTGAAATTGTGTGTGGGAAACAGGTGACATGATAGGAAGAGACGCCATAATGAAAAATAAGGTCAAACTAATGGAATACATAAATTAAATTTATGGTTAATCCACTCTGGCTCCACACCCTGGTGGTGGTGCATGAAACCGGCAGTTTTACCCGTGCCGCCGATCGGCTGGATCTCACTCAGGCCGCCGTCAGTCAGCATATCTCGCGCCTCGAGGCCGAATTCGGCCCACTGCTGCTACGCAAGCCCCGTCAGCTGGAGCTCACCCCGCGCGGGCTGGTGCTGCTCGACTTCGCCCGCCAGCAGGCGCAGGCCGCCGAACAGCTGCGAGCCCGTCTCTCTGATGACGACACTCACCGCGGCGCCATCACCCTCACCACCCCCGGCAGCATTGGCCTGCTGCTCTATCCCCTGCTGCTCGATCAGCAACAGGAGCATCCCGGACTCATCCTCCAGCACCGCTTTGCCCCCACCCCCGACATAGTGCAGGCGGTACTGGCGGGGCGCAGCGATCTGGGACTGGTGGATCAACCGCCGGAGCACCCCAGCATAGCCGCCGAGCCCTTCGCCCGCGAACCCCTCTGTCTGGTAGTACCCAACGACGGCGAGGAGCCGAGCTGGCAGCACCTCTGTCAGCTCGGCTTTATTGACCACCCGGATGGCCGCAGCATGGCTCAGCGCCTGCTGGGACGACGCTATCCCGGCCAGCGCTTCGGCGAGATCCCGCTGCGCGGCTTTACCAACCAGATCGGCCTGATCCTGGAGCCAGTCGCCCGCGGCCTCGGCTTTACCGTGCTGCCCCGCTTCGCCGTCACCGCCTTTGCCCAACAGGAGCAGATCCGGGTGATCCAGAGCAGCATTGAGGTGATCGACACCCTCTGGCTGATCTACCGCGCCGAGTGGCCGCTCCCCGCACGCCACCAGCGGCTGGTGGAAACCCTCAAGACGCAGGTCGGCGCCATCTGATGGACAAACAACAAGGCCGCCTCAAGGGCGGCCTTTTACTGTCCGGCGGCTGGGTTATTTGACCCGCGCCAGCGCCGTGTTGATCCTCAGGTTGGTCGCTTCCAGCCCCGGCTGCTGGCCGTAAAAGTCGAACGCCAGCTCGACACCGGGGCGAAACAGCAGGCAGTGGGTGGAGCCGCCGAAGTGGAACATGCCGAGCTGCTCCCCCTTCGCGATCCGCTGCCCCGGCTGCACCGTCACCTCGCAGCTCGACACCTCCGCCATGCCCACCGGCACCACGCACATCAGGCCGATTTTGGGGTTGTCCGCCTCGATGAAGATAAGTGCCCGGGTCGCCACCGCGGTGAGGAAGGGCTGCGACTGGTTCGGGGCGCTGGGGTCGGGCCCCGCCGGGCTGTCGAAACCCTGGTGGCGGTTGGCCAGGTAGTAGCTGCCGTTGACCACCTTGACCGAGCGCACCGTGCCGCTCACCGGGCTGTGCCAGCGGTGATAGCTGAGGGCGCTGAGGAAGGCCTGATAGAGGGTGCCCCCCTCGAACGCGGCGGCGCGCGGGTCGAAGTCCAGCAGGTTGTCCAGAGAATAGGGCTGCCCCTTGAGCCAGAAGGCGTCCTGCCGTCTTACCCCGGTCACCACCTGCAGCGGGGCCGACTCGCAGGCGTTGGCGATCACGCTGTCATCGTCCGGGGCCGTCACCGACCGCACGCCGGGGCAGAAGCGGCGGGTGAAGAAGTCGTCCCAGCTGGCGAAGCCCTCGTATTCCTCTCCCGGCGCGGTGTGGAAGATCCCCTCGAAGCGCTCTGGGGTGGGGTTGTCGCCGGCCCCGAGCGCCCCCTGCGCCACCTTGACCATCTCCCGTTTCGCCACGTCACCCAGCCAGGGGACGATCAGGGTCTGGCGATCCAGGGGGCTCACCGACTCGGTCAGCACATAACGGGACGCGGGACTTTGCAGGAAGTCGGCCCAGTAACCGAGGATCTTGCGCAATTGCTGGTTCACCAGCGCATTGGCGAAAAAGTCGTACCCGGCGGCCGTCGCCATGGGCCAGTTGAGCAGGGCATTGATGGGAAAACCGATCAAGCCGGCGGGCTCCTGGGTCTGCACATCCTGATAGGCTTCCGGGGCCGTGGTCATGATGCCGTTGAGCAGTTGCAGGAACTCATCGAAGCTGCGCACCTGGACCTGACCGAGCGGCGTGCTGTGCTCGTGCTGCCACGCCTCGTCAAACATCCCCTGGGCCTGCTGATGCACGAGAGGATCCTGCTCCACAAGCACCTTCAATCCGGCGATCGAGGCCACCAGCGGGCGAGGCTGGCGGGTGACCGCCTGACGCAGCCGCTGTACCCAGCGCGCCACATGGGCCTGATCCCGGGGGACCCAGCCACCGGCATGGGCATGGGGGTGACGCGTATCCACTGCCTTGTTCATCGCTCTCTCCTTGTTGAAGCGCCTTGGGCCCGCCGGATGCGATGCGCCTGAGGGCGCCATCTGGCAGGAAGCAAGGTGTAGCACAGGGGAAAAGCGGCCTCCATTGGCAGAAATGGCAGCGGCGAAGCGGGGAAAAAGAGGCTAACGGAGACGGTGGCAAACGCCGGAAATGCGAAAGGCCAGCTCAATGATCTGGCCTTTCTGAAAAATGGCAGGGGCGGCAGGACTCGAACCCGCAACCATCGGTTTTGGAGACCGCTGTTCTACCAATTGGAACTACGCCCCTGCAACAAACGAGGCGTAGTATACAAAGCGGAGGTCAAAGGTAAAGGCTTTTTTTCTCACTTTCGATGCGATCGAACAAATGACGAGCAGATCCCCGCAATTCCAACAAGGAGCGGGGGTAAGCTGCTGTATTTGCAGCCCCGACGGGGTAGGAATGGGACACAAATGGGGGTAGGGTGAAACCAGGCTCAGGGAGGCTGCCCATGCTCAATTACCGACTGCTGCAACAGCTTGCGCCCCTCAACTTCCGGGATGAGCGCAAGACGGAGACCCTGGCCGACTATCTGGACAGAGTCTCTCCCCTGGTGCCCTCCATTCCCTCCAATGTGCTCGCCCAGTGGATTTACCGTCATTGGCGCGGTTTTGAATCCAACTGGAGCTTTATCGATCTCGCCAGCCACCAGTTCGAGTGTGAGCACTGGCCCACCGACCAGATTATCGAGCAGATAGACTCCCGCCACATGGAGGTGATCGATCGCTGGGGCGAGATGCTGCGCAGCAACCGCTACGTGCGCCGCTCCTGGCTCGGCGATGACATGCTGCGCCGAGGCACCTGGCCCGAGCCTGTCATCGTCCTCGCCACCGCCCCGGGGACCTGTTACCCGGACGGTCACCCCCTGCCCCATCCCTACTGCCTGCTGGAGGGGCACCACAGGCTCGGCTACCTGCGCAGCATGGCCGCCGATGGCGCCCCCTTGCAGGCGCAGCACGCACTCTGGATTTGTCGACCCGTTCGCGACACTCAAACGTTTTCCCGGTCAAATCCTGCCTCTGAAATAAATTTTTGACAATTCAAAAACCAGCCCTATAATCGGTGCGGTTTTGAAAAAGGTCGGGACAGGACAATGCCGTTTTTGATGAAAAAAGCAGCCTTGCAGACGGGTGGAGCGCACCAGAGCGACCCCGTTGTTTCCGGTTCCCGTCCCACAGATCCCCCGTTTTTTTTGAAAAGAGCCCCTGTTTCAGGGGCTTTTTTTTGTGCCGGAAAAACCTTCATTGATGCCAAAGGGAATGCAGACGATGACCAATCCACTCTATAACAAACACGTCATCTCCATCTCGGATCTGACCCGGTCCGACATGGAACTGGTGGTCGCCACCGCACAGCGGTTGAAGGCCGAACCCGACAGCCGCCTGCTGAAAGACAAGCTGGTCGCCAGTTGCTTCTTCGAAGCCTCCACCCGCACCCGTCTCTCCTTCGAGACCGCGGTCCAGCGCCTGGGCGGCAACATCATCGGCTTCGCCGACGGCGGCAACACCAGCGCCAAGAAGGGCGAGACTCTGGCCGACTCCATCAAGATCATCAGCTCCTACACCGATGCGGTGGTGATGCGCCACCCGAAGGAAGGGGCAGCCCGTCTGGCCTCCGAGTTCTCCCGGGTGCCGGTCATCAACGGCGGTGACGGCTCCAACCAGCATCCCACCCAGACCCTGCTCGACCTCTTCTCCATCCACGAGACCCAAGGCAAGCTGGACGGCCTCAACGTCGCCTTCGTCGGTGACCTGAAGTACGGCCGCACCGTCCACTCCCTGGCCCAGGCCCTGAGCCTGTTCAACTGCCGCTTCTTCTTCATCTCCCCGGAGGCCCTGGCCATGCCGGACTACCTCTGCGAGGAGCTGGAAGAGAAGGGCATCCGCTTCAGCGTGCACGAGACCATGGAAGAGGTGATGCCGGAGCTCGACATCCTCTACATGACCCGCGTCCAGAAGGAGCGCTTCGACGAGACCGAGTACAAGCACATGGCCGCCAAGTTCGTGCTGGAGCTGGCGACCCTGGAAGGGGCCAAGCCCACCATGAAGATCCTCCATCCCCTGCCCCGGGTTGACGAGATCGAGGTCGCCGTCGACAAGACCCCCCACGCCTACTACTTCCAGCAGGCGGAGAACGGGGTCTATGCCCGCCAGGCACTGCTGGCACTGGTACTGAACGAAACCGTCTAAGGGAAAGGGGAACATCATGTCCGAGAAGAACCAACTGCAAGTCGAAGCCATCCGCCACGGCTCCGTCATCGACCACGTCCCCGCCGGCCAGGGCATCAAGATCCTCAAGCTGTTCCAGCTGATCGAGACCCAGGAGCGGATTACCGTCGGCTTCAACCTCAAATCCGGCGCCCTCGGCAAGAAGGATCTCATCAAGATCGAGAACACCCGTCTGACCGAGCAGCAGGCCAACCAGCTCGCCCTGTTCGCCCCCAAGGCGACCGTCAACATCATCGAAGACTTCGTGGTGGTGAAGAAGCACCAACTGGCGCTGCCGGAGTTCATCGAAGGGGTCTTCCACTGCCCCAACTCCAACTGCATCTCCCACAACGAACCGGTGGAGAGCTACTTCCGGGTGCGCGAGGTGAAAGGGGCGGTGCGGATGAAGTGCAAATACTGCGAGAAGTCCTTCACCCAGGACATCGTCAGCGAACGCTACTGATTTCCTGCCGACAAAAGATATCCATGTGGGCCCCACCGGGCCCATTTTTGAACCCTGTCACATCACTTATTCCCCCTTTGGTTATAATTTGCCATCCCGTAATGGATATACCTCGCTCATCCCCTGCTTGAGTGCTCCTCATTAGTGTTTTTCGCTATGAAAAGCCGGAACGACAGACTGGGCGAGACCGCCATCGCTCATCGCCAAAGGAAGTCGCCATGGTCAACACCCTCAGCCGCCCAGCAGAACCAGAGTCCGACCTGGCCCAGCTCGACGCCTGCCGCCAGATCATCGGCCAGCACTGTTACAGCACCCAGGAGGAGATCCGCCGCGAGCTCTCCGCCCGCGGTTTTGCGGACATCAGCCAGTCCACCATCTCCCGCCTGCTGCGCCGTCTCGGGGTCGCCAAGGCCCAGAACGCCAACGGCAAGAAGGTCTACACCTTGGTGGACGAGCAGCTGGAGCCCGCCGGCAGCACCCGCTCCATCCACGACATGGTGCGCGCCGTGGTCCACAACCAGCAGATGGTGCTGGTGCATACCACCCCGGGGGCCGCTACCGTGGTGGCTCGCCTGCTGGATCGCAACGCCAATCCCGAGATCCTGGGGGCCGTGGCCGGCAACGACGTGGTACTGATCGCCCCGCGCCACATCAGCCGAACCCGCCAGGCTCACGCCGCCGTGGTGCGCACCCTGGAAAACGCCCGCTGACCCCTGCTGGATGCCAGAAGGCGACCCCGGGGTCGCCTTTTAGTTGCCCGCGCGGCAAGGAGCCAAGCCACGGGAGAGGCCGGGCGCCCCGCCTTGCCAGCCATAAAAAACGGGAGCCCCAGGCTCCCGTTGTTGTCCCTATGTCTGTCGGCATTCATGCCAGCACGGCGCCCAGGCTCAGGCAGAGCACGATCAGCACGGTCAGCATGCCGAGCAGCGGGGCCACCCACTTCAGCCAGCGCACATAGGGCACCTTGGCAATGGCCAGCCCCCCCATGACCACGGCGGAGGTCGGGGTCACCAGGTTCACCAGGCCGGAAGCGGACTGATAGGCGGTGACCACCAGCTCGCGGCCCACGTTGGCGAAGTCGGCGAGCGGCGCCATGATCGGCATGGTCAGCACCGCCAGACCAGAGGAGGACGGCACCAGGAAGGAGAGCACCACTTCCAGCACGAACATCACGTTGATGAAGACGATGGTGGAGAGGCCGGTCACTATCCCCTCTGCGCTGTGCAAGATGGTGTGGGTGATCATGCCGTTGTCCATCACCACCACGATACCGCGGGCGATGCCGATGATGAGGGCCACTCCGAGCAGGTCACGAGCGCCGTCGATGAAGTTGGAGGTCAGCTCTTCTTCGCTCATGCGGGAGATGACACCGACGATGATGGCGGCAGCCAGGAACACGCCGGAGATCTGCGCCATCCACCAGCCCAGCACGGCCACCCCGTAGATCATCACGGCGAAGGCGGCGACGAAGATGCCCAGCACGATCTTGCGGGTGGTGGTGAACTCCAGCATCTGGTCGCTCTTGTTGCCGAGGAAGTGGGCACGGTTCTCTTCCCACTTGTCGGCCACCAGGGACTTGCTGGGATCGCTTCGCACCATCTTGGCGTAACGCATCACATAGGCCACGCAGATCAGCCAGCCGGCCACCAGCATGGCGACCCGCAACCAGATGCCATCGGTGAAGGAGATGCCGGCCGCGTTGGCGGCGATCACGGTGGCGAACGGGTTGATGGTGGAGCCCAGGGTAC
This sequence comes from Aeromonas sp. QDB68, assembly GCF_027707405.1. Classification (NCBI taxonomy): domain Bacteria; kingdom Pseudomonadati; phylum Pseudomonadota; class Gammaproteobacteria; order Aeromonadales; family Aeromonadaceae; genus Aeromonas; species Aeromonas sp. QDB68. Next base: position 74,694 of record NZ_JAPCIQ010000011.1, read on the forward strand.
CGATACCGGCCCCCAGCAGCACGGTCGCGGCAGCGACCACGGGGTCGAAGCGGGCGGCCATCATCACCGGCACCAGCAGGGTGTAGAACGGCAGAGACTCTTCCGCCATGCCGTAGATGGTGCCCCCTGCGGCGAACAGCGCCATCAGGATGGGGATCATCCACTCTTCACGGCCACGCAGGCGATCGGTGACGCGCTCGATACCAGCATCGATGGCACCTGTCTTGGTCACGATGCCAAGGAAGCCACCGATGATCAGGATGAATAGGGAGACGTCGATGGCACCAGCCTCATAGGTGTCGTGGTTGTAGAGACCGTCGATAGGTGCCAGCAGCACGTCGACGATCCCCTGGGGATTGGCATCCACCAGTTTGTAGGTACCGGCCACCGGCACTTCCTTGCCGAGGGCCTCGTTCATGGTCATCTCGTATTTGCCGGCCGGCACTATCCAGCTCAGGGCGGCCACCAGGGCGATCAGCACAAACAGTATCGTGTAGGCTGACGGGAACTTGAATTTGGTCATGGTCCAGCTTCCTTCTGTGGGTGTGGTATCCATGCAGGCTGCGGGTCGTAGGGTTGGAGGTATTATGCCGCTGTCACATGGTTGAAAAGCCGGGGGTCACCCCCCGGCACCACTGACGACGTCAGTCGCCCAGCGTAGCCACCATCACTGCCTTGATGGTGTGCATCCGGTTTTCCGCCTCGTCGAACACGATGCTGTGCTCGGATTCGAACACGTCCTCGGTCACTTCCAGGCCCTTCATGCCATATTTGTCGGCCACTTCCTTGCCCATGGTAGTCTCGTCGTTGTGGAACGCCGGCAGGCAGTGCATGAACTTCACATCCGGGTTCTTGGTCGCGTTGATGACGTCCATGTTGACCTGATACGGGGTCATCAGTTTCACCCGTTGATCCCAGGCTTCCTTCGCTTCACCCATGGAGACCCAGACGTCGGTGTAGAGGAAGTCGGCACCCAGCACACCCTCTTTCACGTCTTCGGTCAGGTGGATGCGCGCACCGGTCTCTTCGGCGATGAGGCGGCAGGTGGCAACCAGCTCCTCTTCCGGCCAGAAGGCTTTCGGCGCCACCAGACGGATGTCCATGCCCATCTTGGCGGCACCCACCATCAGGGAGTTGCCCATGTTGTTGCGGGCGTCACCCAGGTAGGCGAACTTGATCTGATCCAGACGTTTGCCCTTGCCGTGCTCCAGCATGGTCATGAAGTCCGCCAGGATCTGGGTCGGGTGGAATTCGTTGGTCAGGCCGTTCCAGACCGGCACACCGGCGTGGGCCCCCAGCTCTTCGACGATCTCCTGGCCGTAGCCGCGGTATTCGATGCCGTCATACATGCGGCCCAGCACCCGGGCGGTGTCCTTCATGGACTCCTTGTGACCAATTTGGGAACCGCTCGGGCCGAGGTAGGAGACCTGGGCGCCCTGGTCGAAGGCCGCCACTTCGAACGCACAGCGGGTGCGGGTGGAGGTCTTCTCGAAGATCAGGGCAATGTTCTTGCCGACCAGATGCTTGCGCTCATAGCCACCGTATTTGGCTTTCTTCAGGTCGATGGCCAGATCGATCATGTATTGGATTTCGCGCGGGGTGAAGTCCAGCAGTTTCAGGAAGTTACGGTTACGCAGATTAAAAGCCATGATGAGTTCTCTCTATATTTGTTCAGACCAATTTGGCAGTGTTATTGACTACGCAGTTGTTCAGACCAGAGCCTTGGCTCAGGCATTGACGGTATTGGTGGCGACGATGTTGGTGCCGGCTTCCCCCTTGAGGATGGCGAGGCCATCTTCCAGGGAGCCGATGCCGACCATGCCGCCGGTCGCCTTGACGAATTCACAGGAGGCTTCGACCTTGGGCCCCATGGAGCCGGCGTCGAACTTGACCCCGGCCAGCTCGTCCGGGCTGGTGACCCGCAGCGGACGCTGGGTCGGCTTGCCCCAGTCCAGATAGACGGCATCGGCATCGGTCAGGATCAGCAGGGCGTCGGCCTTGATCTGCTTGGCCAGGTAGGCGGCAGACATGTCCTTGTCGATGACGGCCTCGATGCCGGTCAGGCTCTGGCCATCCCAGGTCACCGGGATACCACCACCACCGGTACAGATGATGAGGTGACCCTGGGCAATCAGGGTTTCGATGGCGTCGCCTTCGACGATGCGCTGGGGCAGCGGGGACGGCACCACGCGGCGGAAGAACTTGCCGTCAGCCTTGACCGACCACTGCTTCTCGGCAGCCAGGGCGCGGGCCTCCACTTCTTCATAAACCGGGCCGATAAACTTGGTCGGGTTGGCAAACGCCGGATCCTGGGGATCGACCTGCACCTGGGTCAGCAGGGCGGTGACGTTGCGGCTCGGCATCAGGTTCTTCAACTCCTGGATCAGCATGTAGCCGATCATGCCCTGGGACTCGGCACCCAGCACATCCAGGGGATAGGGGGAGACCTTGGTGTAGGCGCTGTTCTGCAAGGCCAGCAGGCCGACTTGCGGGCCGTTGCCGTGCACCAGCACCACGTTGTAATCCTCGGCGATGCGGGCGATGGTCTTGGCGGCGGTGGCGATGTTCTTGCGCTGGATGTCGGCTTCCAGAGGTTCACCGCGGCGGAGCAGGGCATTGCCCCCCAGGGCGACGACGACAGTTGGTTTTTTCATGGGTGTTACTCTCGAGTTCGGGTGTGTGTGGCGCCAGCCTCTGCCGGCGCCACGCCGTCTTGTCAGATGCCGTCACGTTCCATCGGGCAGCTCATGCAGCGGGCGCCGCCGCGACCACGTCCCAGCTCTTCACCCGGGATGGGCAGCACAGTGATGCCGGCCTTGTCGTACTTCTCGTTGGTGTAGGTGTTGCGCTCGTAACCCACCACCACGCCGGGGCGCACGGTCAGCACGTTGTTGGCGTCGTTCCACTGCTCCCGCTCGGCCTCGAAGCTGTCGCCGCCGGTGGTGATGAGCCTGAGCTGATCCACCCCCAGCGCCTTCTCGATGGCGGTCACGAAGTAACCCTCTTCCTTGATGTTCATCCCGGTGGCACCTCCCGGGGTCAGGCTCCAGCAGTTCACATCCTTGCGGATGACTTCCGGATAGACGGAGAAGGTGTCGACATCCATGTGGGTCATGACCGTGTCGAGGTGCATGCAGCTGCGGTGTTTCGGCAGCTCCATGGCGATGACCTGCTTCGCCTGACCGTGCTTGAACAGGCTGCGGGCCAGGTGCTCCACCCCTTGTGGCGTGGTGCGCTCGGACATGCCGATGAGCACGGCGCCACGGCCGATGACCAGGACGTCGCCCCCTTCGATGGTGGAGTTGTCGTAGTCGCGCTCCTCATCACCGAAGTACTTGATGAACTCCTGACCGGCAAACTGCGGGTGCCAGCGGTAGATGGCCTTCACGTGGTTGGTCTCGCGACGACGGGCGGCCTTGGCCATGGGGTTGATGGAGACGCCGCCATAGACCCAGCAGGAGGTGTCGCGGGTGAAGAGGTGATTGGGCAGCGGTTCGATGATGAAATCGGTCGGGGCATGCATGCCGACCACCATGTTGACGCCGCTGTAGGGCATCTCGGAGTAGGTGAGGCCGCCGGAGAGGATGCGGGCCAGCTCGCGGTGAGGCATGTCCGCCAGGAAGCAGCGCACGTCGTTGGCCAGGGCAGTGCCGAGGCGATAGTCGGAGACCTGGTGTTGTAGCAGCCAGGCTTTGGCTTCCGGCACGTCCAGGGTTTCCGCCAGCAGATTGGTCAGGAGGAAGACTTCGACATTCTGATCGCGCAGTACCTGAGCGAATTTGTCGTGCTCCTGACCGGCACGTTCAACCGACAGGACGTCGTCAAACAGCAGATCCTGGCAGTTGGAAGGGGTCAGACGCTTCAGACTGAGGTTGGGGCGGTGCAACATGACACGGCGCAACTGGCCAACTTCAGAACCTACATAAAATTTGCTCATGATGATATTCCGTCTAGCAGTGGTCCCTGCGAGTGATTGAATAGATTCCTTCTATTCAGGCTCGTGGCTAAGGCGGGATATTCTTTATGTAGGGTATTCGGCTTGTGTTCTATCCTGCCCTTGCCTTTCGACGCAGAGATTAGGTCTGGCAACTCCACCAAACTTGGACATTGATCACATTCACCCGAGACTGCATAAATTCAGAAGTTAATTTATGATGGAGTTTACATATCTGACATTTCCCTCACCCTCCATCCGGCATAAATACGCAATAAAGCCCCAATATATTCCACAAAGAACGCAATTCCATTCACCCATGATATCCAAAAATGGATAGCCACCAATAAAAAACATCAAACAAATCATTATATTAAAATCAAAACGCTCATTTTTTGAATAAACTTCACCCACCTTTGAATTTATCCTCGCTTGTCATCCCGTTTGCTCTCACATAAATAATCACCTGCTCCTTTATCGCTGAATAATCCATCTCTTGTCCCAGATCATGGCGGCCTGCCCGGGCCAGATGGCGAGCCTCATCGCCAAGTCGTGTGCACTATCTCTTTCCTGATTACCCATGATTAGCAGTCAGTTACCACGAACTATACTGATCTTACGTACAGTTATCGAGGTGCGAGATCATGGCCAAAAGCAAAATCCAATTCCAGAAAGGCTACAGCCTGTTTGAGTTTCTCAAGGACTATGGCACTGAGGCTCAGTGCGAAAACGCGCTGTTCACTTGGCGTTTTCCTAACGGCTTTGTCTGCCCTGAATGTGCCAACAAGACCTGTTGTCGCCTGAGAAGGCGGCCACGTGTGTGGCAATGCAATCACTGCCGTCACCAGATGTCATTGACTGGAAACACGATTTTCGCAAACACCAAGCTCCCACTGACCAAGTGGTTTCTGGCAATGCACCTGTTGTCACAAACCAAAACAGGCTTGTCAGCGATGGAGCTAAAGCGCCAGTTGGGCGTCAAATATGACACCGCCTGGATGCTCAAGCACAAGCTGCTGCAAGCCATGAAAGAGTCCGATGACAAGCAGCCCA
>NZ_JAPCIQ010000012.1:0-76443 GCF_027707405.1 Aeromonas sp. QDB68
CGCGAGCAGCTATCACCCAGTAATGGGAATCCCCCTCCTGTGACGCGAAGCGCTAAGGTGGGGGAGGATGTCAACATGGCCATCCAGCACGAGTGTTATCACCAGTTCGAACCCGAGCCCCTCGAGGTGATGCAGAACAAAACCGAGCTGGCCCCCGCCTCCTGCTGGGTGGCCGAGCGTCAGGGCAAGGTGCTGGGTTACCTGCTCTGCCACCCCTGGCGTGCCCACCAGCCCCCGCCCCTCTCGGTGCCGATGAAGGCGCTTGCCGGTCACGACGAGTTCTATCTGCACGATCTCGCTGTCTCGAGCAAGGCACGCGGCCTGGGTGTCGGACAGCGACTGCTGGCAAGGGCGCTCGCTTTCGCGAGCCATGCAGGATATCGCCATGCAGGCCTGGTGGCGGTTCAGGATGCCCCCGCCTTCTGGCGCAAGCAGGGGTTTGTGCCCGCCGACACCGGCAAATCGCTGGTGGAGTATGGTGACGGGGCTGTCTATATGCGGTTGCCCCTGGCAGACAGCGGTCCAGAACCGGGAACCATCAGCAGAGTTCAATAAAAAGAATTCAATAAAAAGAGTTCAAAAAAGGCGCCTTTCGGCGCCTTTTTCTATTTCGCGTTGCGCTCCCCACAGGGAGATCAAGCCTTGAACTTGCTGAACACCAGAGAGGCGTTGGTACCGCCAAAGCCGAAGCTGTTGGACATGACGGTATTGAGGTCGGCCGCTTCGTATTCACGCACGATGGGCAGGCCCACGGCTTTCTCGTCCAGATTCTCGATGTTGATGCTGGGGGCGATGAAGCCGTGTTCCATCATCAGCAGGGAGTAGACGGCCTCGTGCACGCCGGCGGCGCCCAGGGCATGGCCGGTCATCGCCTTGGTGGCGGAGAGCTTGGGTGCATTGCTGCCAAACAGGGTCTGAATGGCTTCCAGCTCCTTGGTGTCACCAACCGGAGTAGAGGTACCGTGAGTGTTGATGTAGTCCACCTTGCCGACACCCTGCATCGCCATTTTCATGCAACGCACGGCGCCTTCACCGCTCGGTGCCACCATGTCGTAGCCGTCGGAAGTCGCACCGTAACCGGTGATTTCGGCGTAGATGTGGGCACCACGGGCCAGGGCGTGTTCCAGCTCCTCGACCACCAGGATGCCGCCACCACCGGAGATGACGAAGCCGTCGCGGTCCGCATCATAGGTGCGGGACGCTTTTTCCGGGCTGTCGTTGTACTTGGTGGAGAGCGCGCCCATGGCGTCGAACTGGATGGTGGAAGACCAGTCCAGCTCCTCGCCGCCACCGGCAAAGATGATGTCCTGCTTGCCAAGCTGGATCAGTTCCAGGGCGTGACCGATGCAATGGGCAGAGGTCGCACAGGCGGAGCTGATGGTGTAGTTGACACCCTTGATCTTGAACGGGGTGGCAAGACAGGCGGAGGTGGTGGAGGACATGGTACGCGGCACCATGTAGGGACCCACCCGCTTGACGCCCTTTTCACGGGCAATATCGGCAGATTCGGAGGTGTTCTTGCCGGAGGCGCCGCCGGAACCGGTCACGATGCCGGTACGCTCGTTGGAGACCATCTCTTCCGGCAGGCCGGCATCTTCGATGGCCTGCTGCATGGAGAGGTAGGCGTAGGCCGCGGCGTCACCCATGAAACGCATGACTTTACGGTCGATCAGTTCAGACGGATCGAGTTTGATGTTACCCCAGACACGGCTGCGCAGGTTGTACTGCTCGAACTGCTCGGAATAGGTGATGCCGGATTTGCCTGCTTTCAGGGAGGCCAGCACCTCTTCCTTGTTGTTGCCGATACTGGAGATGACGCCGATACCGGTGATCACTGCTCTTCTCATTAATTCATCTCGTCTGGAAAAACTGGCACCGAGTCTACCCGCTTTCGGCTGCCAAACTGGTCTGCTTTCACGTAGAATGCCCGCGATTTTGTGACGCGAGCCGAGGAAAACGTGAGTCAAACATCCTTACATCATGCCCGATTGGACTGGAACGAAGCGGGAACTCCAGTCTCCAGTGAGTTCGGGGATGTGTACTTTTCCAATGATAACGGTCTAAGTGAAACCCGCTACGTCTTTTTGCAGCAAAATCGACTGCCAGAGCGATTTTCGCACCACGATAGTGACAGTTTCGTGATTGGTGAAACAGGTTTCGGTACAGGACTTAACTTTCTGGCCACAATGGCCGTCTTTCTGGAACAGGCCCCCCTGTCCGGCAACGGATCCCGGCTGCACTTCATCAGCGTCGAGAAATACCCCCTTACCCAGGCCGATCTGCGCAAGGCCCTGGCCGCCTGGCCCGAGCTCTCCCACCTGAGCCAGCCTCTCATCGACCAGTGGCCGTTGCCGGTCTCCGGCTGCCATCGCCTGCTCTTTGCCGATGGCCGCATCCGCCTCGACCTCTGGTTTGGCGACATCAAGGAGATGCTGCCCCAGGTGCCCCATCCGGCAACCGGTCTGGTGGACGCCTGGTATCTGGACGGTTTCTCCCCTGCCAAGAACCCAGAGATGTGGACCCAGGATCTCTTCGACGATCTCGCTCGCCTCGCCCGCCCCGATGCCACCCTCTCGACCTTTACCTGCGCCGGTTTCGTGCGACGGGGGCTGATTGCCGCCGGCTTTGCCATGAAGAAGGTGAAGGGCCACGGCAGCAAGCGGGAGATGCTGGCGGGTGTTCGGGAAGGCAAAGTGCCGCAGCAGAGCATCGCCCCCTGGTACGCCCGCCCCGCAGGGCGGGAGGGAGAGGTGCTCATCATCGGTGGCGGCATCGCTTCCGCCATGACGGCGCTCTCTCTGGTGGAGCGGGGTCGGCACGTCACCTTGCTGTGCGAAGATGGCGAACCGGCCAGCGGCGCCTCCGGCAATCGACAAGGAGCCCTCTACCCCCTGCTCAACGGCGAGCACGATGCCCTGTCGCGCTTCTATTCGCTGGCCTTTGGCTTTGCCAGAAACCGGCTGCTGGCCCTGGCAAAGCACCACCCCGTCGCCTTCTCGCTGTGTGGCGTCACCCAACTCGGCTACGACGACAAATCCGCCGCCAAGCTTGCCAAGATGAGCCAGGGCCCCTTCCCCCCCGAGCTGATGCACCCACTCTCGGCAGCGGAGGTTGAGCAGGTGGTCGGCCTGCCCTGCGATGCGGATGGTGTGAGCTATCCCCTGGGGGGCTGGCTCTGTCCGGCGGATCTCACCCGCGCCGCCATCAGGGAGGCGCAGGCCAGCGGGCGGCTGGAAGTGCTGTTCAATGCCGCTGTAACGCGTATTGCCGAAGAGGCCGATGGCTGGCGAGTGGAGAGCCGGGATGGCCGCCAGTGGCACGCCCCCAATCTAGTGGTGGCGGCCGGGCATCAGTTGCCAGCCCTTCTCCCCTTTGCCGAGCTGCCGCTCTATCCGGTGCGCGGTCAGGTGAGCCATGTGCCGACCACGGCTGGCTTGAGCCAGCTCAAGACCGTGCTCTGCTACGATGGCTACCTCACACCGGCCCATAACGGCGCGCACTGTATCGGGGCCAGCTATGGCCGCAACCAGACCGATCTAGCTTACCGCACCGACGAGCAGGAGCAGAACAGGGCGCGGCTGCAAGCCTGTGTGCCCCAGCAGCGCTGGCCGGCCGAGGTGGATGTGAGCGGTGCTCAGGCCCGCATCGGGGTGCGCTGCGCCAGCCGGGATCACCTGCCGGTAGCCGGGCCCGTCGCCCGGTTGGCGGCGCTGGCGGATCATGACGTCAACGCCCCCGCGGATCAGCAGAGCGCACTACCCCTGCACGCCGGCCTCTACGTGCTGGGGGCGCTCGGCTCCCGGGGTCTGTGCTCGGCGCCCCTGTGCGGCGAGCTGGTCGCCAGCGAGATCTGCGGCGATCCCCTGCCGCTGGCCTCCGATCTGCTGGAGGCGATCCATCCCGCCCGCTACTGGGTGCGAAGACTGCGCAAGGGCAAGCCACTGCGCGACTAACTCCCCAGGAGCCGGGGCTGCCCGCCTCCACACCATTTGGCGCACCAACAAAAAACGGGCTCAGTCAGCCCGTTTTTTATGTTTCCCATGAGCGGCCATGGGCCTGTACACGTGTCATCAGCCAGCCCTGGGCCAGACGACCCCCAGCTTGCGCCCCTGATCGGTCTGGCTGGCCAGGGTGTCGAACCGCGCCCGGGTGGCCTCCAGCACCGCCTGCCCTGCCTGCCAGCCCTGATGCTCCAGGGTTGGGCAATCCCGGGTCACCGGCAACTGGGCGAGGCGCGTGCCAAGCTGGCTCACGCTCTCCAGCAGGATATCCTTGTGACGGCTCTCGTAGTCAAACATGGCGGCCACCAGCTTGTCCCACTTCTGGCGCTCCTTCGTGGGCGCACGGGACTTGTCCATCCAGTTGGGGACCCTGACCTGGATGCGGACACGGACGCTGGCCTGCTCCAGCTCGCAGCGTGTCGCCGTCGCCTTCGTCTGCAACTGCCAGGAGAGCTGATAACTGGCCTTGCCGATGTGCCCGTCCGCCTGGGTGGGCGACAAGGCGGTGATCTGGCGCATCACGGCCCCCACATCGGCCCCGGAGACCCGATAGAACTGGAAGTCGACCTTGATATCGGGGGCGACCTTCACACCGGCATAGTGGGAAGGTACAGCACCGATTGAGGCGGCATAAATGAGGGCCACCGTCACCCCTGTCTTGCTGAAGAGTCCCATCTGTCCGCGGCTTTGCTCCTTGTGAGTCCCGGCTTAATTTCAATTAATAATCAATGAATTAATAACCCGATTGGGAGATTACCCCTGATCCAGCCCCCTGTCATCCGCTCTTGGCACCCGGTTGCTGCAAACGTGCGAGTCATCACCCCGGCTCAGGCGGGGATTTGCAGTCGAGATCACAAGCTGCCATCGAATGGATGGTGAAATACTCCTTAGTGGGTAATATCCGCAGTGTTTTTGTTGGCCGATACCGGATAGTCCAGCGCAACCCTCTGGTGAGCCCTGGCAGGCCACCCCCTCACTTCAACTCTTGGGAAGGTTTTATGATAGAACTCCTGATCGGCACCCTGGTCACCCTGGCCGTGGGTCGCTACATCTTCAAGGGCTACTCCGCCACCGGGGTACTGCTCAGCGGCGGCCTGCTGCTGCTGGCGATCACCGCCCTGATGGGCAAGGCGGTGCTGCCGGCGAGCGTCCCCTCCACCGGCCACATGGCCACCGACATCTTCGAATACGTGCGCTTCCTGCTGGTCGACAGGGGGGGTGGCCTCGGCATGCTCATCATGGTGCTGTGCGGCTTTGCCGGCTACATGAGCCACATCGGCGCCAACACCATACTGGTGAAGCTCGCGAGCAAGCCCCTCGGTGTCATCAAGTCCCCCTACATCCTGCTGGTGGCCGCCTATCTGGTCGCCTGCGCCATGTCGCTGGCGGTGAGCTCCGCAACCGGCCTCGGGGTTCTGCTGATGGCCACCCTCTTCCCGCTGATGGTCAACATGGGGATCTCCCGTGGCGCGGCAGCGGCGGTGTGCGCCTCGCCGGCCGCCATCATCCTCTCCCCCACCTCGGGGGACGTGGTGATGGCCGCCCAGGCCGCGAACATGGAGCTCATCGAGTTTGCCTTCAAGCTGACCTTGCCCATTTCCCTGGTGGCCATCGCCGCCATGGCGGTGACCCACTTCTTCTGGCAGCGTTATCTGGATCAGAAGGCCGGGGAGCACAACGTCGCGGTCGCCCCGAGCGATCTCGTCACCGACGCCCCCGGCTTCTACGCCATCCTCCCCTTCACCCCCATCATCGGTGTGCTGCTGTTTGACGGCAAACTGGGGCCCAAGCTCGACATCGTCACCATCATCGTCATCTGCCTGGTGCTGGCCGCCCTGCTGGAGCTGGTGCGCAAGCGCAACGGCCGCGAGCTGCTGGACGGGCTGCAGGTGTGCTGGCGCAACATGGCCGACGCCTTCGCCGGCGTGGTGATGCTGCTGGTGGGTGCCGGGGTCTTTGCCCAGGGTCTGATGGGGCTTGGTTTCATCGCCAACCTCCTGGATCTGGCCCAGAGCTTCGGTACCGGCGGCATCGTCATCATGCTGGTGCTGGTGGTCATCACCACCCTGGCGGCCTTCACCACGGGTTCCGGCAACGCCCCCTTCTACGCCTTCGTGGAGCTCATCCCCCATTTGGCCACCAGCCTCGGCGTCAACCCAGCCTATCTGGTGATCCCCATGCTGCAGGCATCCAACCTCGGCCGCACCATCTCGCCGGTCTCCGGGGTGGTGGTCGCCTGTGCGGGGATGGGCAATCTCTCTCCGTTCGAGGTGGTCAAACGTACCTCGCTGCCGGTGGCCGTCGGCCTGCTGGTAGTGATCCTCGCCACCCAGATCATGGTTCCCGCCTGACTCTTTACCGGCCCGGCTGCCGCCGGGCTGGTATCCCCCCCACCCCATGCAGTAGACTCGGTGCTCTTTTTTCCTAAGGAGGACCGAGCCTTGAGTATGACGGTTCAACTTGCCCACTTCAGCGACTGCCACTCCCATTTCGATGGCGCCCCCATGCGCTTCTCCCCCGATGGCGAGTCCGAATGGCGCACCCAGTGCGGCGGCTATGGCCGCATCCTGACCCGGCTCACCGCCCTGCGCCAACAGGCCGAGGCAGCCGGCCAGACCTGCCTGCTGCTGCATGGCGGCGATACCTTCCAGGGGTCACTTTACTTCAACCGCTTCAAAGGGCGGGCCAATGCGGACCTGCTGGCCCTCTTGCGACCGGATGCCATGGTGATCGGCAACCACGAATTCGATCTGGGCAACGGGCCGCTGGTGGAATTTTTGCGCCAGCTCGATTTTCCGGTGCTCGCCGCCAACATCGACAACCGTCAGGAGCCCGCCGATGTCCCGCTGCGGCTGCAGGGACTGCCGCAGCTGTTTGACGCGAGCCGCCCCTGGCACAAGCGCGTCATCGACGACGTGCCCTTCGCCCTGCTCGGCATCACGCTGCCGCAGATGGCCGCCATCGCGAGCCCCGATCCCCACACCCGTTTCCACGGTATCGAAGAGACCTTGAGCCGCGCCCTCGAAGAGATCAAGGCCGCCGGCATCCAGCACATCATCCTGCTCAGCCACCTGGGTCTGGCGCAGGACAAGCGACTGGCGACCCGCTTCCCCGAGCTCAGCCTCATCGTCGGCGGGCACACCCACAGCCTGCTGGGGGATCTGGCGCCGCTCGGGCTCGACAGCGAAGGCAGCTATCCCCTCATGGTGAACGGGGTGGCCATCCTGCACGCCGCCCACAGCGCCCTCTGTCTCGGGGTGTGCGAACTCACCTTCGACGAGCAGGGACGCGTGTGCCAAAGCCGCGGCCAGCTGGAGTGGTTACCCTGGGATCCCTGGCCCTTTGCTTCCACGCCTCCTGCGGGGCTGCACTTCTGCGAACCGGCCCCCGAGCTCGAGCTGCATCTGGCCCGGCGTTATCGCCCCGAGCTCGAGACCATGACCCGCCGCATCGTGACCCGCCTCGCCGGGCCACTGCACCATCAGCGGCTGCCCGATGCCACCCAGCCCGCCGGCAGCCAGGTCGCCCCCCTGGTAGCGAGCGCCATGCTGGCCAGTGCCCGCGAACAGGTGGGTCAGGTGGACTTTGCCCTGCACAATGCCGGGGGCGTGCGCTGCTCCCTCGAGCCCGGCCCCCTGACCGAAGCAGACGTTGCCGGACGCCTGCTGCCCTTTGCCATTCCCCTTACCCTCTACCGGGTGCACGGCCATGAACTGGCCGAGGCACTGGAGGGGGCCATCGACAACGCCACCAACAACGGGGTGACGGGCAATGGCAGCGGCAGCTTCCCCTACACCGCCGGGGTGCGCTTCTGCTATCAGGCCGACAGGCCCAAAGGGGAGAGGATCACTCGCCTGGAATGGGAAGCCAGCCCGGGTCAGTGGCTGCACGTCGAGCCGGATGCCATCTATCGCGGGGTCTCCAGTGCCTATACCGCCTCCGGCAAGGAGGGCTACACGGCCCTTGCCCGCACCCTGACCCAGCACAATCAGGAGCTCGGCATCACCCTGGCGGATGCCTTCCTGCGCTGGGCACGCCACCTGCCGGAACTCAGCCCTCTGCCGGCCCTGGTGGAGTATCACGGCCAGTGAATCTGACACCGGCCCATCCCGGGTCGGTGCCGCCTTTCCACCGCATAGGGGAATCCTGATCCGCTCCCAGGCGCAGGCCCCCCTACCATGCAACCTCAGGCTGTGACGCCCGACTGCGCCTGCCCTGTCTTGTGATGGGGCCTGCCAGTGCAGCCAGAGGCGTGAAAACGATACTTTTACGAATTATTTCAGGTGCCTACACTTCTTCCATTGCATCGTGCAGCCCGGCTCGGCAAGATAAGCCCGCTTTTTCAGTCTTTCCCGCAGGAACAGGTCACCCATGAATCATGCCATCCGCTTTACCCCGCACCGCCACAATCCCGGGATCAGGCCGTCGGTCATCTTGCTCACCGCCCTGATGGCTCTGCTGTTCTGTCTACGCAATCCGTTGTTCCACGGCATGGCCCCGGGATTTGATGCCTCCCTGTTTGCGGTGATGGGCAAGATGTGGAGCGAGGGGGGCGTACTCTATCGGGACATGATCGACATCAAGGGTCCCATGATCTTCGCCCTCGATGCACTGGGCTATGGCCTTGGTGGCTTCTTCGGGATCTGGCTGCTGGAGTGGGTGCTCTGCTGGCTGGGCCTCATGGCGAGCTGGCAGGCTTTTTCGCAGCTCGGGCTCTCGGTGCGGGCGCGACTTGGCAGCATGCTGGCCCTGCTGGCGCTCTACAGCACTCGCTACTACTACGGCAACATGACAGAGGACTGGACATTCCATCTGGCCCTCATCGCCCAGTGGGCTTTCATCACCATGCTGCTGGACAAGCGATTCAGCTGGGGACCGGCCCTGGTCGCCGCACTCACCTTCGCCATCGTGGCCTGGATGCGCACCAACAACGGCGCCTTCTGGGGGGCCTGGTATCTGGTGCTCTTCTGTCACTGGTGCCTGCGTGAGCAGTGGCGCTGCGCCTTTGCCCTGCTCTTTTCCAGCCTGCTTGGACTGGCCCTCGTCGGCGGCCCGCTCTATGCCTACTTCCAGCACCACGACGTGCTGACCGAGTTCAAATACTACGCCTTCGGCATCTTCTTTGAAGGGAGCTACGGCAACGGCTTCTCTCCTGAGGTGGGCGCCGTCGGTCTGCTGCGCACCGGCCTCATCATGCTGCTGCCCGCCTTCCTCGTGCTGATGCTCGGGCGCCGCCAGGAGTGGTATCTCCCCGCGCTGTGCGCCACCCTGCTGGGGGTGCTGTTCACCCTGATCGCCAACTCGGTCTCCGGACATGTGTTCGATCACTATGACGTGCTCTATCTGCAGCTTGGCCTGCTGCCGCTCGCCTGCCTGCTGGACAGAAGCGAGCAGCGATCCGATGCCCTGGGGCTGCTTTGCATCTCCCTGGTGGTGCTGACCGCCAGCTGGCTGCTGGCCCAGCAGCTCGGTTACGGCTGGAGCACCAAGGAGTGGTCTCTGGAGCGGGTGCGCGAGGTGCTCGGCAACAGCCTGCTGTGGGCCTTGCCCGTGCTCATTCTGGTCCCGCTCTGGCGCGCCTGGGACGTGCGAAGCGCCACCCCCTGGCTCGCCTCGCTGGCCATGCTGGTACTGCTGGTCAACAACGCCTGGGAAGGCAATCTCAAGGGCAGGCCGTTCAATCCCCCCGCCCAGGTCAGGGTCGATCGTATCCTGGCCGAGACGGCGCCCACCGACAAGATCTGGGTCGATGGCATCCAGCCGCAATACTACCTCTGGACCGATCGCCAGCCGGCCTCCGCCTATCTGTTCTTTGCCAACGTCAACCCGCCCTACGATGTGCGCGAGCGGGTGCTGGCTGACATCCAGCGCCAACACCCCAAATTCATCATCGCCAAACCGGAGCGGGTGGCACAGGAGCTCAAGACTCCGACCTCCCCCTCCCACCTTGCCTTCTACCAGTATCTGACAGACCAGTATGAAGAGGTGGATCCGGGCCTGTACCGGCGCCGCTAATCAGGCACACAGAAGGGGCCATCCTGGTGATGGCCCCTTTTCGTTGCCGTCATAAAGAAGGGGCCGACCATATTCAAGGCGCCCCATCCTGACTACAATGGCGCTCTTTTTCGCGGCAGAGGAAAGAATCATGGCGGAGCTGACTTATCTGGGGGGCTATCCGGAGCCACTCAAGGCTCAGGTACAGCAGTTGATTGCGGCGGGCAAACTCGGCGAGATGCTGGCCAAACGCTACCCGCAAACCCACCTCGTCCAGAGCGACAAGGCGCTGCTCGCCTATACCATGGAGCTGAAGAACCGCTACCTGAAAAGCTCGGCGCCGCTTTCCAAGGTGATCTTCGACGGCAAGATCAACGTGATCAAGGATGCTCTGGGACTGCACACCTATGTCAGCCGGGTGCAAGGCAGCAAGCTCAAGGCCAAGAACGAGATCCGCATCGCCGCCCTGTTCAAGGAGGCCCATCCCGCCTTTCTCAAGATGATAGTGGTGCACGAGCTGGCCCACCTGAAGGAGAAGGATCACAACAAGGCTTTCTACCAGCTCTGCCAGCACATGGAACCGGACTATCATCAACTGGAGTTCGATCTCAGGCTCTGGCTCACCTGGCGTGACATCGAGCGTACCGCCCGCTGATCCCCTTGCAAGGAGGCAAGATGCGCCCATGGCACACACCTGTCCAGCCCGTTCGCCATGGGCACTGGTTGCTCCCGGGGCTGATGCTCTGGCTCTTCTCCCTGCCGCTGTCGGCCACCGAACGCTGGCAGCGTGATGACTACCTTGTCCAGAGCTTCATGGAAATCGCCATGAAACGGGAGTATGGCCATGAACAACAGGAGCACTTCTCCCGCTGGCCGGGCCCCGTGCGTCTCAAGCTCGTCAACGAATTCGGCGACAAGCCGCTGCAGGCCGAGGTCGTCAAGGTACAGACCCGTCACCTGAGCAGGATCACCGGTCACCCCATCGAGATTGTCAACGACAACCCCAATCTCACCCTCATCATGACCCGGCACAAACAGATGGCGAGCTGGGCTGCGCGCACCATGCGCCAGGACGAGTCGGTGCGCATCGCCCTCAAGGAGGGGATTTGCCTGGCCAATTTCGCCACCAACGCTCGCTACGAGATCACCCGTGCCACCATCATCATTCCGGTGGATTACAGCCGGGCAAAGGGTCGTTTTCTGGATTGCGTGGTGGAAGAGCTGAGCCAGGTGATGGGGCTGCCCAACGACTCGGACAAGGTGTTCCCCTCCATCTTCAATGACAGCAGCATCGACAGCTTTCTGACCGGGCTCGACTACGTGTTGCTCAAGCTTGCCTACCACCCGGCATTGCAACCGGGTATGACGGCGGACGAGGTGCGCGCAGCGCTCCCCACGGCCCTCAAGGCACTGCGTGTCAATGGCGACATCGCACAGGCCACCCAACGGGTGCAGGTCGACAGCCTCAAGCGCTGGGCGGGACTCTGAGCGCAGCCAGAAACATGACTCTTTCGCCTTTCGCCTTTCGCCTTTCGCCTTTCGCCTTTCGCCTTTCGCCTTTCGCCTTTCGCCTTTCGCCTTTCGCCTTTCGCCTTTCGCCTTTCGCCTTTCGCCTTTCGCCTTTCGCCTTTCGCCTTTCGCCTTTCGCCTTTCGCCTTTCGCCTTTCGCCTTCATGGTCATGCGCTTACCCCATCAACGCAACACGCAGCCCATGGCTGCGTGTTTTGAAGAGCGGTTCGGCAAAGCCGGTACAGGGATCATCACCCGACTGGAGGTTCCTCCTCGCGCCCTGGTGGATCACGACGATGCTTGCCGCTGAGAGCCTATCTTCAGGCCTCCAGAGCCTCTTCTTCCGGCATCCAGCTATCGGCGTTTTCCCACACCTCCTGCACCATGGCTTCGGCCAGCTCCTTGTCTTCCTTGCTGGCGCGACTGACCGTCAGCGCCATGGCACTACCCGGTGCCACCCGCACATGCAGATCGGGAAAGCGCTCACCCAGTTGCTTGAGCAGCTCCTGGCGCAAGGCCTCCATGGTCGAGGTGGGGATCTGGTGTTTTCTGTCGATGATGATTTCCAGGCGCATAAGGTACGTCTCCATGATAGTTTACTGTATTTTTATACAGCACTTTTAAAAAGTAAAGATGGTGGCTGCACATAGGCCCTCACCGCTCACACCTTCTCGCTGACGATGTGCAGCCGAACGGCCCCGATTTTCCCCCATCGCTGTCATCATGGAAAAAACAGTTGATATTGATTCTCATCCATCGCATTATTCACCTCTTGTTATAACATAACAAAAGAGGCAATCATGCGCCCCCATATTCACCCTGAATACCGCAAGGTTCTGTTCCGCGATCTCGCCAGCAATACCTACTTTCTGATCGGCTCCACGCTGGCCACCGATCGCACCAGAGAGTGGGAAGATGGCAACACCTACCCCTATGTGACGCTGGATGTCTCCAGCGCGTCCCACCCCTTCTATACCGGCAAACAGAAGCAGGTCGGCAAGGAAGGTCAGGTCGCTCGCTTCGGCCAGCGATTCGGTCAGTTCTTCAGCAAAGGAAAAGAGAAACAATGAAAGTCCTCGCCTCCCTGAAATCCGCCAAGTCGCGTCACCCGGATTGCCAGATCGTGCGTCGACGCGGCAAGCTGTTCGTCATCTGCAAGAGCAATCCCAGGTTCAAGGTTCGTCAGGGCTGATTGCGCATCCGCCCCTCATGGATAACAAAAGCCCTCGTCATGAGGGCTTTGTCATCTCTGGGCTCTGCTCACAGCGGGGTGGCGCACTTGCGGTATTCGGTGGGGCTGACCCCTACCCGCTTTCGGAACACCCGCGAGAAGTAGAGCTGATCGTCATAGCCCACCTGCTGGCCTATGGTGGCGACCGACAGCGGCGTGGTCTGCAGCAGCAGCTTGGCCCGCATGATGCGCTGATCCTCACGCCAGCGCACTATGCTCACCCCCACCTGCTCGCGAAACAGGTGCGCGAGGCGCGAGGGGGACAAGAACACCTGCTCCGCCAGCGCTTCCACCGAGATCTCGGCCGAGAGGGACTCGCTCAGGATCTGGCATGCCTCGTGGACCCGGTGATCGATGGCGGGATAGGCATTCTGGGACGATGCCTCGTAGCAGCGGATGAGCAACCGCTCCAAGAGGTTCATGGCCAGTTGCTCCGACATGGGCCGCAGCTGCTTGTGGGTCTCCTCGATGTCGAGGAAGAGGGCGTCGAATTCGGTGAGCAGCTGGTTGTCCGCCAGTTGCAGCCGCCCCACCTGCTCCGTCACCTGGGGCCACTTGAGCCAGTCAGCCCAATAGGCCCGCGGCCGGAAATAGACCCAGCGGTGATACCACTCCCGGGCATCCGGCGCCCGGCCGTAATGGTGCACCGCCGCTGGAGGAAAGAGCAGCAGGTCGCCGGGTTCCACGGTGAAGGCCTTGTCCCCCTGAAAGATCTGCCCCTTGCCCTTGATGGTCAGGTTGACGATGAACCCCTTCATGCCGTGGGGCCTGTCGATGGTGAAATCCAGCGCGCTCCCCTGCTCGATGGGAGTCATCCCCGAGACCAGGAAGACGTCGAAGGCATAGCCAGGCAGCAGGGGATTGAGTTGTTTCGGCTTCTCTTTTTGCATCGAGGACATGGCGGAAAACAGGGTTTCGGTAAAAAAGTCGACATGGGCCATTGTAGAGATCCGGCGTAGGAACCCCCTAAGTTCGCAAGCTGTGCGTTGTGAAATTGTTGAACTGGCTCACAGCTTGCCGGGGAAAACACCGGGCCGGCGCGAGGCCGACCCGGTGACGAGGAAAGACATCGCTCAGATACGGGCTTTGCGCACCTGCTTGTAGCGGTCGAACAGCACGGCGGCGAGCAGGATGAGGCCACGCACCACGTACTGGGCAAACGGGGAGATGTTGAGCAGGTTCATGGCGTTCTCCATCAGCCCCAGGATCAGCACCCCGGCGATGATGTAGGAGATCTTGCCGATCCCCCCCTTCATGGAGACCCCACCCAGCACGCAGGCGGAGATCACCACCAGCTCGAAGCCGATGGAGGTCATGGGCTGACCCGAGGTCATGCGGGATGCGAGGATGATGCCGGCGAGCGAGGCGATGAGCCCGGTCATGGTGAAGATGATGATCTTGGTGCGCACCACGTTGACCCCGGCCAGACGCGCCGCCTCCTCGTTGCCCCCCATGGCCAGGGTATTGCGCCCGAAGGTGGTCTTGTTGAGCAGCAGACCGAACAACACGAAGCAGACAGCCGTCAGCCAGATGGGCGTCGGGATGCCGAGCAGGGCGGAGTTGCCAAGCTCGAAGAAGCCCTCCTCCACGATGCCCACCGCCTTGCCGTCGGAGATGATGTAGCCCACCCCGCGCGCCATCTGCATGGTGGCAAGGGTGGTGATGAGGGCGTTGATCTTGAATTTGGCCACGACGATGCCGTTGATGAGGCCAAAGACAAGGCCCACCGAGAGACCGGCCAGAATACCGAGGGGGATGCTCTCGGTGGCGTTGATGCCCACCGCGCAGGCAACCCCGGAGCAGGCCACCACGGAGCCCACCGACATGTCGAACTCGCCGGAGGCGAGGCAGAACAGCATGCCGCAGGCCACCATGCCCGACATGGAGACGGCAAGCCCGAGCCCCCGCATGTTGATAAGGCTGGCGAAGTTGGGGACCAGCACGCAGGCGAGCAGAAACAGGATGGCGAAGATCACCAGCATGCCGTACTGATCCCAGATGCGGGTCAGTTGCAGGCGGGTACCGCTCGCCGCGGTGTCGTTGGCGGCTTGGCCGACCGAGGTCGTTGTTGTCATGGTATTTCTCCTGAAAATTCCGGGTGCTATCTCGTTGCGGTCAGCAGATCAACGGGCCGGCATGGCCAGATTGAGCGCCTTGACCTCGTTGGCCTCGTCGTGGGAAAGCTCGCCGGCGATCTCCCCCTCCCGCATGACCAGGATCCGATCCGCGATGCCCAGCACCTCCGGCAGCTCGCTCGAGACCACCACCACGGCGATGCCCACCTTGGCCAGATCGTAAATCACGTTGTAAATCTCGTTCTTCGCCCCGACGTCGATGCCCCGGGTCGGCTCGTCGAGCAGGATCACTTTCATGTCTTCCGACAGCCAGCGTCCCAGAATGGCCTTCTGCTGGTTGCCGCCGGAGAGGTTCATGATGGCCTGCTGGGGAGACGGGGTCTTGACCCGCATGTCGCGGATCCGCAGCCTCGCGTTCTCGTCCTCCCACTTCTGGTTGATCCAGAAGCCTCCCCACGCGTGGTGGCGGCGGGCGCTGATGTTGATGTTCTCCTGCACTGAATGGATGGGGATGATGCCGAGCGCCTTCCTGTCTTCGGTGCAGAGCATGATGCCGCTGCGAATAGCATCGATGGGGCTCTGAATGACCACCTGTTTGCCAAACACCGATATCTCGCCCCCTCGAGGTGTCTCGGCGCCGAAGATAAGCTTCATCAGCTCGCTGCGCCCGGCCCCCACCAGCCCGAAGATGCCGAGGATCTCCCCTCTCTTTACCTCGAGCGACACCGGCGCCTTGAGGCCGGGTCCCATCAGGTGTTCCACCTTGAGGCCCGCCTCGCCAAGCGGCCTTGGGCTGTAACCATAGATGTCGGTCAGCTCGCGCCCCACCATGGTCTTCACCAGCAGATCCCGGTCCACCTCGGCCATGGAGGCGAAGGTGCGCACGAACTGGCCATCCTTGAACACCGTGATGGCATCGCACAGGGCGAAGATCTCATCCATGCGGTGGGAGACGTAGAGAATGACCTTGCCCTCGTCCCGCAACTGGCGGATGACCCGAAACAGCTGCTCAATCTCGCGGGACGACAGGCTGCTGGTCGGCTCGTCGAAGGCGATGACGCTGGCGTCCCGGGTCAGGGCCTTGGCGATCTCCACCATCTGCCACTGACCCAGGGACAGGTACTTGAGCGGCGTCTCGGGGGAGACGTCCATCCCGAGGCGCGCCAGCTGCCTGGCTGCATCCTGATAGAGCTTCTCCCGATCGATGACGCCGCGCCGGGTCGGCAACTGCCCCAGGTAGATGTTCTCCGCCACGCTCATTTCAGGGACCAGGTGCAGCTCCTGATAGATGATGGCAATCCCGCTCTCAAGGGCATCGACCGTGTTTTGGAACACTTTCTCCTGACCCGCCAGCTTCACCACCCCGCGGGTGGGCGCCTGAAAACCGCTCAGGATCTTGAGCAGGGTGGACTTGCCGGCCCCGTTCTCTCCCATCAGCGCGTGTACCGTGCCCTGCTGGCAGGCGAAGGAGACGTTCTGCAGCGCCTTGACGCCGGGAAACTCCTTGCTGATGCCGCAAAACTCCAGATATGGAACTTGATTCATGAGATGACTCCAGCCAGCCGGCACGGCGCACTCCGCCATGCCGGCATGGGTATCAAGGGATGGGGATCACAGCCCTTTCTTTTGCAGCTCGGCCTTGAAGTTGTCGCGGGTGATGAGCACCACGTCGGTCACCTCGGTGAACTTGGCAGGCTCGGCGCCGTTGACGACCCAGTCATGGAGCATCTGGATGCTCTTGTAGCCGTGTACGTCCGGGCTGGGCAGCAGGGAGCCGAGGAAGCCGGTGGCGCTGGACTTGGAGAGCTCGTTCACCGCATCCACCCCGTTGATGCCGATGCCGATGACGCTCTCCGCCTTGAAGCCCTGCCCTTCGGTGGCGCGCACGCCGCCGAGCACGGTGTTGTCATTCATGCCGACGATGAGCCAGTTCTTGACCTCGGGGTGTTGCACCAGCATGGAGTTGGCGGCATCCAGCGCCCCCGGGATGTCGTTGCTCTTGGTGGGCGCGCGGAAGATCTGGCCCTCGGGGAAACCGGCGGCCTTGAGCGCGCCCAGGGAGCCCTCGACCCGGCGACGGGCGGTGTCGAGCTCGTCGGCGGTGATGGCGAGCACCCCGGTCGCCTTTACGTCCCACTGGCGCTTTTGCATCTCCTTGTAGAGCTCCTGCCCCTGACGCTCGCCAATCTTGGTGGCGGCCATCATCACCAGCGGCACCTGCTCCATGGGCTGGCCCTTGGCGTTGACGAACTGGTCATCCACCGTGATGACCTTCAGATCCATGCTGTTGGCCTTCGCCATGATGGCGGCACCGAGTTTGGGATCCGGGGTACAGATGACGAAACCCTTGGCGCCATTCGCCGCCAGACTGTCGATGGCATTGAGGGTCTTCTCCCCGTCGGGGACGGCTATCTTGATCACCTCGAAGCCCAGATCCTTGCCCGCCTTGTCGGCGAAGTTCCACTCGGTCTGGAACCAGGGCTCCTCGGGCTGCTTGACCAGGTAGCCCAGCTTCAGCGCTTCGGCCGAGAAAGCAGAATTTGCCATACCAAGGGCGAACCCCATCGCGATCATGCCTTTAACGATTTTGTTCATGCGAATGTCTCCAACGGTTCTATCAATCCATGTATCCACGCAGTGCTGCTCGTTGAGTCAATCAAGTCGCAGCCATATAAAAACATGCTTAAACAGGACGTTATTGTTGTTGCTGGTTGAGCGAACCAAGTTGTAATCGTTTTCACAATTAAAAATGGAGAGCAGGATCACGCCATGAGATTGCAGCCATTTCGTCTATATAATTAGCAATTTCGTCACATATTGAATTTTAGAGAGCCGTCACCCTGTCGCACTGACAGCGTTAAAATCCATATTTCCAGCAGCCAATGGCTAACCGCCCCTCCTGCCCATCTCCTATGGTTCCCCCCAGTCACCCCTCATTGATGGTCAGGAGCACTTATGTCTGAGCACATCGTCATCGGACTCGATTTCGGCAGCGACTCGGTCAGGGCACTCGCCGTGCGCTGCCAGGACGGCGCCGAGCTGGCGACCCATGTCGTCTATTACCCGCGCTGGCAGGCAGGCCACTACTGCCAGCCGGTCAACAACCAGTTCCGCCACCACCCCCTCGACTATCTGGAGTCCATGGAGCAGGCAGTGGTGGCGGTGGTGAGCCAGCTCACGCCGAGTCAGCGCACCGCCGTGCGCGGCATCGGGGTGGACAGCACAGGCTCGACGCCGGCCCCCATCGATGCAGAAGGGCGTGTGCTGGCCCTGCGTCCGGAGTTTGCCGACAACCCCAACGCCATGTTCGTGCTGTGGAAGGATCACACCGCCATCGAGGAGGCCGAGGCCATCACCGCCCTGTGCCACGGCGGCCAGTTCCCCGACTACAGCCGCTACATCGGCGGCATTTACTCCTCCGAGTGGTTCTGGGCCAAGATCCTGCACGTCTCCCGCGCCGATGCCGCCGTGCGCGCCGCCGCCTGCAACTGGGTCGAGCTGTGTGACTGGGTCCCCGCCGTCCTGAGCGGCACCCAGGCCCCGGCCACCCTCAAGCGCGGGCGCTGTGCCGCCGGCCACAAGTCCCTCTGGCACCCGAGCTGGGGCGGCCTGCCCCCCGCCGACTTCCTCAATGCCCTGGATCCCCTGCTGACGGAGGATCTCGACTTCCCCCTCTTTACCGGCAGCTGGACCGCCGATCTCCCGGTCGGCACTCTGACCCCGGAGTGGGCGGAGCGGCTGCACCTCTCCTGCGAGGTGGTGATCGCCGGCGGCGCCTTTGACTGCCACATGGGGGCGGTGGGAGCCGGGGCCGGCAACAATGCGCTGGTGAAGGTGATAGGCACCTCCACCTGCGACATCCTGATCGCAGATGAGGCCACCATCGGTGATCGGGCCATTGCCGGGATCTGCGGCCAGGTAGACGGCAGCGTGGTGCCGGGCATGGTGGGGCTGGAGGCAGGACAGTCCGCGTTCGGTGACATCTATGCCTGGTATCAGCGCCAGCTCGGCTGGCCCCTGGACAGCCTCGCCGCCCAGTATCCGGAGCTTCGCACCGCCATCGAGCGCCACAAGCAGGCCCTGTTACCCAGCCTCGCCGCCGCCTGGGATCAGCAGCGCGACCTGGCGCACCTGCCGGTGGTGCTCGACTGGTTCAACGGCCGGCGCACCCCCTATGCCAACCAGCGCCTGCAGGGCACCCTCACGGGGATCAACCTCGGCACCGATGCCCCCGATCTTTTCGGCGCCCTGGTGGCCTCCACCGCCTTCGGTGCCCGCAGCATCATGGAGTGCATGACCAGTCAGCAGGTGCCGGTGGAGCAGGTGATCGCCCTTGGCGGCATCGCCCGCAAGTCCACCACCGTGATGCAGACCTGCGCCGACGTGATGAACAGGCCTATCCAGGTGGTGGCCTCGGATCAGTGCTGCGCCCTGGGGGCGGCCATTTTTGCCGCCGTGGCGGCCGGGATCCATCCCGATGTGGCCAAGGCCCAGCACCACATGGCAAGCGCCGTGGAGCGCACCCACCAGCCACACCCCGAGCGGGTCGCCGAATACGAGCGCCTCTACCAGCGCTACCTCGCCTGGGGCGCCGCCGCCGAACCCCTCTACAACCGGGGGGTACCGGCATGAACCTCAAGACCCTCAAGGAGCAGGTGCTCGCCGCCAATCTGGATCTGCCGCGCCATGGCCTGGTGACCTTCACCTGGGGCAACGTGAGCGGCATCGACCGAGAGCGCAATCTGGTGGTGATAAAGCCAAGCGGCGTCAGCTATGAGCGGATGCGGGTCGAGGACATGGTGGTGCTGGATCTGGCGGGCAAGCAGGTGGAGGGGGACCTTCGCCCCTCCTCCGACACCGCCACCCACCTGGTGCTCTATCGCGCCTATCCGGAGCTTGGCGGCGTGGTGCACACCCACTCCACCCATGCCACCGCCTGGGCCCAGGCGGGGCGCCCCATCCCCATTTTCGGCACCACACAGGCCGACTACTTCCACGGCGAGATCCCCTGCTCCCGCCTGCTCACCCCGGGTGAAGTGGAGGAGGATTACGAGGGGCTGACCGGTCATCTCATCGTCGAAACCCTCAAGCAGACCCCCATCCTCACCATGCCGGGGGTGCTGGTGGCCAACCACGGCCCCTTCAGCTGGGGCAAGAGCGCCGAGGACGCAGTGCACAACGCCGTGGTGCTGGAAGAGGTGGCCCGCATGGCCTGGCTCACCGGCCAGATCAACCCGGGGGCCCGCCCCCTGCCCGATTACCTGCTGGAGAAGCACTACCAGCGCAAGCATGGCAAACACGCCTATTACGGCCAGACAAAAGCCTAAAAGAGGACAAACTCATGGAATTGATGAAACAGCTGGAAGTGTGGTTCCTGGTCGGCAGCCAGCACCTGTATGGCGCAACCACATTGAAGCAGGTGGCCGATCACGCCCACACCATCGCCAGCCAGCTCAACGAGGGGGCGAACCTGCCCCTCAAGATAGTGCTCAAACCCACCGGTACCACCCTGGATGAAATCAGCGCAGTGGCCCGCGATGCCAACCACGACCAGCGCTGCGCCGGGCTCATGGTGTGGATGCACACCTTCTCCCCCGCCAAGATGTGGATCCCGGCGCTGAGCCAGTTGCAAAAGCCCCTGTTGCAGTTCCACACCCAGTTCAACCGGGATCTCCCCTGGAGCGAGATCGACATGGACTTCATGAACCTGAACCAGACCGCCCACGGCGGACGCGAGTTCGGCTTCATGGGGGCCCGCCTGCGGCTGCCCCGCACCGTGGTGGTGGGTCACTGGCAGGATGAAGAGGCAAGACAGAAGATTGGCAACTGGATGCGCATCGCCGCCGCCATCCACGACAGCCGCCACCTCAAAATCGCCCGTTTTGGCGACAACATGCGCAACGTGGCGGTCACCGAGGGCGACAAGATTGAGGCCCAGATCCAGTTCGGCTATCAGGTGAACTACCACCCGGTCGGCGATCTGGTCAAGGTGATCGATGCCGTGCCCGAGAGCGACATCGAGGCGCTGCTGGCCGAGTATGAGGCGACCTACACCCTGACCGAGGCGGTGCAGGCGGGTGGGGGGCTTCGTGCCTCCCTGTATGAGGCGGCGCGCCAGGAGCTGGGGATGAAGAAGTTCCTCACCGACGGCGGCTTTGGCGCTTTCACCACCACCTTTGAAGATCTCTATGGTCTGCACCAGCTGCCGGGCCTCGCCTGCCAGCGCCTGATGGAGCAAGGCTTCGGTTTTGGGGCAGAAGGGGACTGGAAGACCGCGGCCCTCTTGCGCACCCTGAAAGTGATGGGATATGGCCTTGCGGGGGGCGCCTCCTTCATGGAGGACTACACCTACCATCTGGAAGCGGGCAACAACCTGGTGCTGGGGGCCCACATGCTGGAAGTCTGCCCCTCCATCGCCGCAGGCAAACCCGTGCTGGACGCCCAGCATTTAGGCATAGGCAAGAAGGCCGATCCGGCCCGCCTGCTGTTCGCGGCCCCGGCGGGCAAGGCGGTCAACGCCAGCCTCATCGATCTCGGCAACCGCTTCCGCCTGGTGGTCAATCAGCTGGAAGTGGTGGACCTGCCAGAGGCCATGCCGAAACTCCCGGTGGCCAGCGCCCTGTGGAAACCCCTGCCGGACCTGCAGACCAGCGCCGAGGCCTGGATCCTGGCGGGCGCCGCCCACCACTCGGTGTTCACCCAGGCGGTGGACATCGAGCAGCTGCGCACCTTCGCCGACATCATGGGTATCGAGTTTGTGGTCATCGACGAGCACACCCGCATCCCCGCGCTCAAGGAGCAACTGCGCTGGAACGAGGTCTACTACAAGATCTGCCAATGACCCTTTAATCGGCCAGCGGCCATCACCATGACAACAGCCCCGCCCGCGGGGCTGTTTCATTTCGCGTCCCCTCAGGGATGACCCTCCCCCTCCAGCAGCCAGTGACAGACTCGCTGCACCCCGTGGCGCTGGCTGTCGGGCCGGGCGATCAGGGCGTATTCGTGATCCGTCTCCAGCACGGGGGTGAAGGGAGCGACCAGGGCGCCGCTCTCCAGCTCCTCGGCCACTATGGTGGGATCCCCGAGAGAGAGGCCAAACCCCTGCAAGGCGGCATTCATCGCCAAGTCCAGGGTATCGAACAGCTGCCCCCCCTGGGGCTGCCAGGGGATGTCGAGGAAGGCGGCAAACCAGTTGCGCCAGTCCCGCCTATCGGCGCTGGCATGGATGAGAGGCAGCAGGGGCAGCTCGTTCAGGTCGCGCTCGAACAGACGATGCTTGGCAGCAAACGCCGGGGCGCAGACCGGGGTCAGCCGTTCCCGAAACAGGGGCTGACTGTGGGGATAGCGCCCCAGGCAGGGCTGGTAGACGATGGCGAGATCGAAGGGCTCCCGGGAGAAGTCGATGCCATGGCTGTGGCTGCCACGCACCTCCACCGCCTCCCCCTCGAACGCCTGCAACCGCCGCAGCAGCCAGCGGCTGGCGCAGGAGGGCACCTTGATGCTGATGGCCTGTTCGTGGGGCAGGGTCTGCAAGGCGCTGAGCCCCTCCCCCATGCGGGCCAGCCCTTCACGAACGAAAGGCAGCAGCCGCTCGGCGGCGGGGGTCAAGGTGAGACAACGGGTGCCGCGCACGAACAGCAGGTGGCCCAGGCGCGCCTCCAGCTGGGCGATCTGCTTGCTCACCGCCCCCTGGCTCACGCACAGCTCGTCGGCAGCCAGGGTAAAACTCAGGTGGCGGGCAGAACACTCGAAGACCTGCAGGCCATAGAGAGGCAACTGAGTACGCGGCTGGGTAGACAACATGACAAGCCTCCATGCTTGAGAAAAACTCATGCGTACCATGCCGAATAATCCGTTGTCCGGCAAGCCTTGGGGGGGCTAAAAAGGGACCTCTTTCACACACGCAGGTGACGGCCCCATGTCCATCCCCCAGGTTTCCAGCAAACTGCCCCAGGTGGGCACCACCATCTTCACCGTGATCGGGGATCTGGCCGCCCGCCACCCCAGCATCAACCTCTCCCAGGGGGCGCCGAGCTTCCCCTGCGATCCCGAGCTCATCCGGGTGACCCACGAGGCCATGCTGGCCGGTGAAAACCAGTACGCCCCCATGACGGGGCTGCCTGCCCTGCGCGAACAACTGGTGGCCAAGATAGCAGCCAGCTACGGCCATCACTATGACGCGGGCGACGAGATCACCATCACCGCCAGCGCCAGCGAAGCCCTGTTCTGCGCCATCACCGCCCTGGTTCACCCCGGCGACGAGGTGATCATGTTCGAGCCGGCCTTCGACAGCTACCGCCCCATGATCCAGTTGCAGGGAGCCACCCCTGTGGTGATCGCCCTCAAGGCGCCGGATTTCGCCATCCCCTGGGACGAGGTGGCCGCCCGCATCACCCCCCGCACCCGCATGATAGTGCTCAACACCCCCCACAACCCCACCGGCACCGTCTGGCAGGCAGGGGATCAGGAGCGCCTCGCCCGCCTGGTGCGCGGCACCGACATTCTGATCCTCTCGGACGAGGTGTACGAGCACGTGGTGTTCGACGGCGCCCTGCACCAGAGCGTCATCCGCTATCCGGAGCTGGTGGAGCGCTCCGTCGCCGTCTTCTCCTTCGGCAAGACCTTCCACGTCACCGGCTGGCGGGTGGGCTACTGCGTGGCTCCCCGTCCCCTGATGGAGGAGATCCGCAAGGTGCACCAGTTCGCCATGTTCGCCGCCGACACCCCCATGCAGTACGGCTTCGCCCACCTGTTGCAGCAACCGGCCCACTATCAGGGGCTGGCAGCCTTCTATCAGCGCAAGCGCGACCTGCTCGCCTCGGCCCTGGCGGATTCGCGCCTGACCCTGCTCCCCTCGGCGGGCAGCTTCTTCATGCTGGCGAGCTACGAGCGGGTAAGCGACGAGCCGGACAGCCTGTTCGTGCAGCGGCTCATCCGCGATCACGGGGTCGCCACCATTCCGGTCTCCGCCTTCTATCACGACGGCACGGATCAGCGGGTCATCCGCCTCTCCTTCTCCAAGGATGACGACACCCTGCTGGCGGGCGCCGAGCGCCTGTGCGCCGTCTAGGGGGCACCATGGATTCATTGCGCGTTGCCGTCCTCCAGATGGTCTCCGGGGATGACCTTGACCACAACCTGACCCAGGCCGAGGCGCTGCTGCGTCAGGCCGCGGCCGAGGGGGCAGAACTGGCCCTGCTGCCCGAATATTTCTACCTGATGCCGGTTGATGAGCGGGCGCGGGTGGCCCTGGCCGCCCCCGCTGGCGATCACCCCCTGCTGGCCTGGGTACAGAGGCTGGCCCGGGAGCTCGGCGTCTGGATCCTGGCCGGCACATTGCCGCTTGCCAGCCACGAGCCCGGCAAGATGCACAACAGCAGCCTGCTCATCGACCCGCAAGGGCAGCTCGCAAGCCGCTACGACAAGCTGCACCTGTTTGGCTTTTGCACCGGGCAGGAGCAGTATGACGAGGCCGCGACCATGACCCCGGGCCGGGAGGTGGTGAGCCATCCCCTGCCCTGGGGCGTGCTGCGCCTCGGGATCTGCTACGACCTGCGCTTCCCGGAGCTGTTTCGCCTGGGGCCCACCCCCGATTTCATCGCCCTGCCCGCGGCCTTCACCCACACCACCGGGCTCGCGCACTGGGCGCTGCTGCTGCGGGCCCGGGCGGTGGAAAACCTGGCCTTCGTGTTTGCCAGTGCCCAGGGGGGGCACCACCCCGGTGGGCGGCGCACCTTCGGCCACAGCATGATCATCGATCCCTGGGGCCGGATACTGGCCCAGGTAGAGGAGGGTCAAGGCATGGCCATCGCCACCCTGGATCTGGCAGCACAGCGCACGGTGCGCAGCCAGTTGCCGGCCCTCACCCATCGCAAGATAGCCGTCGGCCCTTGAGGCCGGCACCCTTTAGCACGCTAGGAATGACACCACACTTCAAGGGACTGACCATGAAACTCAACACCGCAATGATGCTGATGGCCCTGGCCACCGCCGGCCAGGCCGCCGCCAAACCCCTGGTGATCGCCACCGATGCCACCTATCCCCCCTTCGAGATGGTCGACAGCAACGGCCAGCTCGGCGGCTTCGAGGTCGATCTCGCCTATGCCCTGTGCGCGGCCATGAAGACCGAGTGCGAGGTGATCAACCAGCCCTGGGATGCCCTGCTGCCCGGCCTGCAGGTGCGCAAGTACGACGCCATCATGTCCTCCATGAACATCACCGACGAGCGGCGCCAGAAAGTGGACTTCAGCCAGGTCTACTACATGATGCAGAACCGCTTCGTGGGGCGCAGCGACAAGGCAGCCGACTTTGCAGACGATCCGGCCCACTTCAAGGGCAAGGTGATAGCAGTGCAGGAGGGCACTCCCCAGGACAACTTCATCACCGCCCGCTACGGTGAGGTGGCCAAGATCAAGCGCTACGTCAATGCCCAGTCCCCCATGCTGGATCTGCAGTCCGGCCGCGCCGACTACACCTTCGGCAACATGGTGCAGTTGAAGGTGGGCTTCCTCGACAAGGAGATGGGCAAGCAGTTCGCCTTCGTCGGTCCCCAGTTCAACGGCACCCAGGACAAGATCCTGGGAGAAGGGGTGGCGGTGGCCCTTCGCAAGCACGATGACAAGCTCAAGGCCCGCTTCGATGCCGCCATCGAGAGTGTCAAGGCCGACGGCACCTTCAACACCCTGCTCAAGAAGTACCAGCTCGAAGATCTGCTTTGATCCCGGCATGCCGGCCCCCTGGACAGTTGCAAGGGGCCACGGCAACAGGGCGGCCATTGGCCGCCCTGTGTCGTTTTCCCAGCCTCTCGCCGTTATTGGGCCAGGCCCAGGTGCCCGGCAATCTCCTGATACAGGGTCTGGTAGTTGTCGTCGAAGTGGTGGGAGCCCGGCAGGGTCACCGTCGTCACGTTCGGCTGCTGCAAGCGCGGACAGAGTTTGACCGGGGAGTCATCCTCCGCGCCCTGCACGCAGAGCAGCGGCAGAGTCTGAATGCGTGTCACCTCCGGCAGGGTGGGATAGCGGCCTCCCTTGTCGTGCACCACCATGTCGCTGACGTGGATCTCGAAATCCGACGCCGTCGAGGGGGAGAGCATCACGGCCCCCGCCAGGCTGTCACGATAGGCTGGCGGCAGACGATTGATGACGAAGGGCACTATCTCGGCACCAAAGGAGAAACCCACCAGCAACCAGCGCTGGCGCCCCCAACGGGACTGGTACTCGGTGAGGATGCGCACCAGATCCGCCGTCGCCTGCTCCGGCGTCTTCTTCTTCCAGTAATAGGAGAGCGAGCTCCAACCCACCACCGGCATGCCGTGGGCCTGCAACTGGGCGCTGAGCCCCTTGTCCAACGCCGCCCAGCCGCCATCCCCGCTCATGAAGACCACCATGGGGGCAGACGAGGCTTGCACTACCGGCAACTCCACCAGCCCCAGATCCGCGCCGACCCGCCCCGGCTGGGCGGCCACTGCCGGCAAGGTGAACGAAGAGACGAAACAGCAAATCAACAGCAACAACATGGCTCTCATGGGCCAACTCCTATTTCTTCATGAGCCCGAAGGGGCCGCGACTGATGAGGGAGACGAGGTGGGTCAAGGTGCGGGGCAGCACCAGATGACCGGTACAGAGCAGGTAGCGGGGCTCCCACCTTGGGCCGAACTTCTCCTTGTAACGCCGCAATCCCTGGAAGTTGTAGAAACGGCTGCCCCGGGTGAACAGGGTGTTGCCAAGGCGGGCCCAGTAACCGCCGAGGGGGTTGTCGTTGAAGCCTGACATGGGGGCCATCCCCAGGTTGAAGCTGGCATACCCCTCCTGCTTGCCCCACAGCAGGAGCTCGACAAACAGGAAATCCATGACCGGCGCCGCCCCCGTGTCCAGGCTGTAGCGCATCAGATCGATGGAGAGGCTCTCCTTGTTGTCGCTGGTCCAGAGGTTGGCAAACCCGACGATCTGCCCCTCCCGCCGCACCAGCGCCATCGGGTTGAGGGTGAGGTAGGCGGGATCGAAACTGCCCACGGAGAAGCCCTTCTCCCTGCCCTGCTTGCTGTGCAGCCAGCTGTCGGAGATCCCCTTCAACTCGGGCAGCAGGGGGGCAATCTCACCGGGGGCCACCACCTCGAAGCGCAGCCCTTCCCGCTTGCCCTTGGCGTGGCTCTGGCGCAGGTTGCGCAGGCGACTGCCGGCAAGTTCGAAGCTCGGCAGATCCACGATGGCCTCCTCCCCCAGCTTGAAGGGGATGAGCCCGAGATCCAGATAGACAGGCAGATATCGGGCCGACACCTGGTAGAAGACCGGGCTGACGTCGTGCTCGTCACAGCGCTCGCGAAACTGCCAGAGCAGCTCCTCCACCAGGGAGGGCTGGCCGACGGGATCCCCCATCACTATCCAGCTGCTGCCCTCGGCCCCGTACATGAGGAAGGCCTCGCCGCTTGGGTGGAACAGCAGGGACTTGTCCCCGAGCTGGGCCAGGTAGCCGTGGCCTCCCCCTGCCCGCATCACCAGCCCATGGGCACGGGAGAGCGCCTCGGCATCCGGCTTGCAGGCGGCGAGGCGCAAGGGCGCCAGCAGATGGGCCACCCCGACCACCGCCAGCACGCCGATGACGCTCCCCATGGCGCGCAGGGCACGGGAGGCGGCCCCGGGCCCGTGGGCCGAGACGTGCAGCCAGAGGGAGGGGTCGTACTCCACATGGCGGTAGGAGAAGAGCAGCAACCACAAGGCCCCCAGCAGCACGGCCCCCACCGACATCAGCCAGGAAGGGGTAAACCGGGCGTGAAGCAGGGAACCCTTGCGATAAAAGAGGGGGCGGCAGGGGGTGATGATGAGCAAGAAGCCCCCGAGCAGCAGGGCCGACTCCCAGTCAAACCCTTTGAACAGGGAGAACAGCATGCCAAGCCCCAGCAGCCACTGGGTGATCCTGAATGCCCCGTCATGACGGCGGTAGAGGCTGTGGGCCAGCAACAGCAGCAACACGCCGCTGACGCTGCCGAGCACATGGGAGAGCTCCAGCAGGTGCAGGGGCAACACCTGCAGGAAGGCTTCGATGCGCCCCTTCATGGTCGGGATCATCCCGGAGCAGAGCAGCAGGGTGCCCGCCGCGAAGGTCCCCATGCTCACCAGGGCGGGCACAAACTCCCGGGTCGCCATCATCACCCCCTGCAACCGGTGCAGGCGGGCCCGCTGTTGCAGCAGCTCCTGACCTGCGAACAGCAGCAGGGCACAGAGGAAGGGCAGGAAGTAGTAGGCGCAGCGGTAGATAAGCAGGGAGGCGAGCAGCTTGTCCACCGGCAGATAGTGGGTGAGCAGCAGGCTCATGCTCGCCTCGAAGACCCCGATGCCCCCCGGCACATGGGCCAGCACCCCGAGCAGGCTGGAGAGCACGAAGGCACTGAGCAGCACCGGATAGGGCACGCTGCCCGATGACAGCAGCACATAGAGCACGGCGGCGGCGGCCATCCAGTCGAGCAGGGCGATGAGCAGTTGCAGCAGGCGGTATCTGATGCGCGGCAGGAACAGCGGGTGCCCGCGCCAGACCAGGGCTGTCCCCGGCCACACCAGATACGCCAGCACCGTCAGCAGGGCCAGGCCCCCCGCCAGTTGCAACAACCCGGTCGCCCAGCGGGGCCAGTCCACCAGCAGGGCCGCCCCCTGCCCCAGCAGCAGGGCACTGCCTCCCCAGCCCAGCAGACCGAGGAAGAAGGTGATGGAGCAAAAGAGGATCACCCTGGCCACCTCCCCGGTGCCAAGCCCCAGGGAGGAGTAGAGCCGGTAGCGTACCGAGGAGCCGGTGAGCAGCGCAAAGCCCAGGGTGTTGGAGAAGGTGTAGGCGATGAAGGAGGTCATCCCCACCTGCTGCCAGGGCAATCGCTTGTCCAGCACCTTCAGGGCCAGCAGATCGTAGCAGCAGAGGCAGCCATAGCTGAGCAGGGTGAGCAGCAGGGCGCCCCCCAACTGCGGCAAGGGTTGTGACCAGATGGCCTGGCGGATGTCGTGCCAGTGCCACAGGTGGGTCAAATGATAGAGGACGGTCAAGGCCGTCCCCAGCAGCAGCAGGCTGCACAGGGGGCCTATCCAGATCAACAGCTGACGCCGCATTCAAGATTCCTGTCAAAAAGCGTGGAGAAAGAGAGGCTCCGAAAACGGGCGGACAAGGCGCCCTCCCGGAGTGACTCCCCCACAGGCGGCGCGTGACGCCGCACGTTCACGGGGGCAATCCTATGATTTACCAGGCCCTGCCCGCTCGCCACTTTTCTTCTGTAACCTTATGTACAGGCAGACAAAACATCCCCGTCCGGGATAGAGGCAGGAGACGCCATGACACCCTCCCCCCTGATAAGACGCTTCCCCCAAAACACCCTGGGGCGCGATCTGGCCGTCGGCGATATCCACGGCCACTTCGCTCTGTTGCAGCAGGCCCTCGACACCCTGGATTTTGATCCCGCCCGGGACCGTCTCTTCTCCGTGGGGGATCTGACGGATCGCGGGCCCGAGTGCAGCGAGGTGATCCACTGGTTGGCCAGGCCATGGTTTCACCCGGTCTGCGGCAATCACGACGACTACGTCTGCCGTTACAAGAGTTGCGATCGGGAGAACTGGGTCCGAAACGGCGGCGGCTGGTTTCAGCAGCTGACCCCTGCCGAGCAGGCGGCGTTCGCCGTCTACTACCGCAGCCTGCCCCTGGCCATCGAGGTGGCCACCCCGGCCGGTCCGGTCGGGCTGCTTCACGCCGATTGCCCCTTCTCCTCCTGGCAGGGGCTGCTGGACCAACTCGATGCCGGGGTGAGCGGCGGACGGCCTCGGGCCATCAAGAACGTCTGCCTCTGGTCAAGGCGTCGTATCGAACGGCTGGACGAGGACGGGGTCGCGGATCTCGCCGCCCTGGTGGTGGGCCACACTCCGGTGAGGGTGCCGGTGCGCCTTGGCAACGTCCACTACATCGACACCGGCGGCTGGTATCCCGAGGAGGGCGGCTACTTCACCCTGCTGGACCTCAATACCCTGACCCCTCACTTTCCCCTGCCCTGAGCCGGACCGATGGGATGACCAGGCTCACGGACAACGCCCACTGCCCATTAAAGCGCCAGGCGAACGCCCCGGACTTCGCTCTGCCAGCGCGATGGTTTACCATGCAGGCAATTGCGGTGCATGGCACCCCCACCCAGGCGCCAGGCGCCGCCGTCATCGGATACTCCTTTCGAGCAACATGAGCACATCAGCGCACCCGGCCAGCGGGCCCACGTTCTACTTCCACGACTACGAGACCTTCGGCATCAGTCCGGCCAAAGACAGGCCGTCGCAGTTTGCGGGCATTCGCACCGACGGGGATTTCAACGTCATCGGCGAGCCGCTGGTGATTTACTGCAAGCCGCCGGCGGATTACCTGCCGGAGCCGGAAGCCTGCCTCATCACCGGCATCACGCCGCAAAAGGCGATGAAGGACGGACTGTGCGAGGCGGACTTCATCCGCCAGATCCACGAGCAGTTCGCCACACCGGGCACCTGCGTGCTCGGCTACAACAGCATCCGCTTCGATGACGAGGTGACCCGCTACACCCTCTATCGCAACTTCTATGACCCCTATGCCTACGCCTGGCAGAACGGCAACTCCCGCTGGGACATCCTCGACATGCTGCGGGCCTGCTACGCCCTGCGCCCGCAGGGGATAGAGTGGGCGTTTGACGAAGAGGGCAAGCCGAGCTTCAGGCTGGAGAAGCTCACCGTGGCCAATGGCGTGGCCCACGCCAACGCCCACGATGCGCTCTCGGATGTGCTGGCCACCATCGAGATGGCCAGGCTGGTGAAAAAAGCCCAGCCCAAGCTCTTCGAGTACCTCTTTGATCTTCGCAACAAGAACAAGGTAAAGGCCCTCATCGACGTGGTGACCATGAAACCCCTGGTGCACGTCTCCGGCATGTTCTCCCCCTGGCAGGGGTGTGCGAGCTGGGTGTCGCCGCTCGCCTGGCACCCCAGCAACCAGAACGCGGTGATCATGGTGGATCTGACCCGTGACCCGACTCCGCTTATCGAGCTCTCCTGCGAGGAGATCCGCGAGCGCCTCTACACCAAAAAAGAGGAGCTGGGGGATCTGGCTGGCATTCCGGTCAAACTGGTGCACATCAACAAGTGCCCGGTGCTGGCCCCGGCCGCCACCCTGACGCCGGAGCGGGCGGACGAACTGGGCATCAATCGGGCTCAGTGCCGCAAGAGCCTGGATCTGCTGCGGGCCCACCCCGAGGTGCGGGAAAAACTGGTGGAGGTGTTCAACCAGGAGTTTGCCGGCAGCACCGACGGCGACCCCGACACCCAGCTCTACGCCGGCTTCTTCGGCCACGGCGACAAGTCCACCATGGATCTGGTGCGCGCCACTCCGGCGGATCTGTTGGGGGAGCGGGAGTTTGCCTTCACGGATCCCCGTCTGCCCGAGATGCTGTTCCGTTACCGCGCCCGCAACTGGCCCCACACCTTGAGCGAAGCGGAGCAGAAGCGCTGGCGCCTGCACTGCAGCGACTACTTCAGCCGCCGCCTGCCGGATTATGTGCCGCGCCTGGAAGCCCTGGCGGAACAGAACCAGGGGAACGAACGGAACTTTGCGATTCTAAAGAGTCTCTATCACTACCTTGAAAATCTGTGAGATGTGAGCCGTTTCACAGTTAAAAACCGATGCGTTTCCCCGGCTCGCGACATAATGGGCAGGGAGCCCAAGCTCCTGATAGTGTGAATATTTAGATGCGCTGACGGCATGGATGCCGTGCTTTCGACTGTTGGGGAACTCTCGTTTTATGCGTTCAGCTCTGCCTGCTTTGACACTCGTCACCTGTGCCCTGCTGCCCCAGGCCGCCCTCGCTGGCGCCCGGTTCGAGGTGCCAGACTACCTCCTGCGCCTGCCGGAGCAGACCTACCGGCTCATCGAGCGCAATTTCAGCACCCTCTACCAGCAGACCGACTTCACCCCGCAAATCACCAACAGCTATTTCAACCACTCGGATCTCTACCGCTTCGCCGGCATTCCCCTGGCCATCACGCCGCAAAACGGCTTCCAGATGGAGGTGTTCGGCCAGCTCTACAACAAGTCGTCCCAGATCTATGCCCAGATGAGCCAGGATCTCTCCCTCTATCGCACCCTGCGGGTGGACATGATGGGGGATCAGAGCGACGAGATCGCCATCGGCATGGGGCTCGGCATCCCCCTGACAACCCGCCTCACCGTCAAGGCACTCGCCTCCAGCAACGAGATCCCGGGCTATGGCTCCGCCAATTACGCCATCGGGATGGAGTGGCACTTCTAGAGACCATTTCGCCATGTAAAAAAGGCTCCCGAGGGAGCCTTTTTGCAGTGCAACGCCATCAGGGGTAGCGGATCACCGCCCCCTGCCCCCCTTGCAGCACCAGGGTGCTCCCCAGGGGCGTCTCGTCCCAGAAGTCCGTGCCCCCCGGCGTCAACGGGAACTCGCAGGCGTGCTCCCCCCAGTTGAACAGGCAGAGCAGCTCGCCGCCCCCGTGCAGCGCCACCCGCCCGCGCTCGAATGTCATCCCCTCGAAGCGGGCCGCCGGGGTACGCGCGGCGCACAGGGCGAGCAATTTGCCAAGGCGCGCCCCTTGCGCCTCGTCCAGATCCTGCAATCTGTCCCCCGCCAGCACCATGCCACCGCTCGCCACCAGGGCGGCCAGGTGGAAGTCGTACTCGGCGCGGCTCCCGTGCTGGCCCGGGATATCCCGCAGGCAGACGCAGTCGGGGTCCAGCACCCAGAGCCGCTCGTGCTGCCAGGCGCGGCAGAAGGCTTCTCGCGCTATCTGGCGAAAACGGGGGCCCTGGCGCTCCACGTCATCGCTCACCCGCATGCCGTGCACCAGGCCGAGGCTCGGCCACAGCGGCGCATTGCAGCCGAGCAGGAAGGACCCCTCCCCGGCGCCGCGCAGGATGGCGGCCATGCCGCGCCGATAGGCCTCCACCCTAGTGGCGGCGGGGTCGTGGAAGCGACCACCGTGGATGGCCCCCCAGAAGTTGGCATCGAGCTTGAAGTAGTGAATGCCCCACTGGGTACGCAGGGTGCGAAATACCTGCTCCAGGTGCGTCTGCACCTCGGGGTGGGTGCCATCCAGCACGTACCAGGGGGTGCAGCGCCAGCCCCCGTAGGTGACCCGCTCCGAGGGGAGCGGCAGGCCATCCTCCCCTTTCACGAACCAGTCAGGGTGCTGCTGGAACACCCGGGAGCCGGGCTCGGCGATAAAGGGGGCGACCCAGAGCGCCGGCTCGCAACCGGCGGCGCGGATCTCCCCTGCCAGGGCCGCCACCCCCTCCTCGAACTTGGCGGAAGGGGTGAGCCAGTCTCCCATCCTGGCCTGATAGCCATCGTCTATCTGCACGTAGCGCAGGGCCGGGAAACGCTCGGCCCGCACCGCCAGGTTCTCGCGAATGTCCGCCGCGCTCACGTTCGCGTAGTAGTGATACCAGGAGCACCAGCCGCTCGGGCGCGTGGGCACCTCCCCCACCAGGGAGCCGTGCTCGGCGGCGATATGCTGCGCCAGCGTCGCGAGCAGGGCCTCCCTGTCCGACCCCTCCAGGCAGATCAGCGCCTCGCTCTGCCAGTGCGCACCCGGCGCCAGGGTGCGCCCTTCGGTGTTCATCACGATCTCGAGGCGCCCGTCGGGATGGAGGCGAAACTCCCCGCCAAAGCGCTGGCAGCTCGCAAAGGCCAGCAGCAGCCAGCCCCCCTCCTGCGCCACCAGAAGCAGGTTGTGCACCGTGTGGTAGCCATGGTCGGCGGTGATGCGATAGACAGACGCATCGGGGCAGCGGCCCAGGTGCTCGGGGGCATTCCAGCGCCCCCCGGTCTGGGCCAGCATCTGGAACCCCTCTCCGTAGATGGCCGCGTCGGGCGCAAGTCCGAGATCCCCCTCAAACAGCCGCCAGTGGTGGACGGCCTCGGACTGCTTCCCGGTGTTGTCGAGCCTCACCCGGCAAAGCGGCCCCTCCCACTGGCGGGTTTGCAGCAGGGTGTCAGGGAAGGCGGGATCGGCGGGCAGTTGGCGCAACCGGGCCAGGAGAGAGGGGGTCGACATGGGAACTCCTTCTTGTGAATGGGGTTGAAGCCGGGCCATTGTATCCCCTGCGGGCCAGTTGACCCTGTTCCCTCCCCCCCGTGCCTGTTAAACTGCGACCTTGCTCACACTTGCCAAGATGAGGCCCCCGTGCTGCTGCAACGCACCCTGCGCTACCTTCGTGATTTTCTGGTCATCATCGCCTGTCTGCTGGCAGGCAAGGCCGTGGCGGCCATCCTGCCCTTCGCCTTCCCCGGCAGCATCATCGGCATGCTGCTGCTGTTCGTGCTGCTCTCCTTGCAGCTCGTCCGCTTCTCCTGGGTCGAGCTGGGGGGCGGCCTGCTGCTGCGCCACATGGGGGTGCTATTCGTGCCGGTGGCGGTGGGCCTGGTGGCCTGGCTCGAGCCCCTGCGCCAATCCTTCGGTCTCATCATGCTCTGCGTCGTGCTCGGCATCGTGCTCATCCTGGGCGCGGTCGGCCACCTCTATCAAAGGATGAACAAGCCATGATCCTCTGGTTCGCCCTGCCCCTCACCCTGGCCCTCTATTTCATGACCCGGGCCCTCTACCGCCACCTGCCCTGGCCCGTCATCAATCCGGTGCTGATCCCCACCGCCGTCATCATCGGCCTGCTGCTCTGGCTCGATCTGCCTCTGGATCAGTACCAGCAGGGGGCTTCGCCCCTGACCGCCCTGCTGGAACCCGCCGTGGTAGCCCTGGCCCTGCCGCTTTACCAGCAGGCGCGCCAGATCCGCGACAAGCTCACACCCATCCTGGCCTGCACCCTCACCGCGGTGCTCATCTCGGTCTGCACCACCCTGGGGGTCGGCCACCTGATGGGGGCGGATCCGGCGCTGCTCGCCTCCATCGCCACCAAGTCCATCACCACGCCGCTCGCCATGAGCGTCAGCCAGTCCCTCGGCGGCATTCCCGCCATCGCCGCCGCCGTGGTGGTGGTGGTGGGGATCCTGGGGGCCCTGGCGGGCTACCCCCTGCTCAAGCTGATGCGGGTCACCGACCCCGAGGCCCAGGGGCTCGCCATGGGAGCCTGCGCCCACGCCATCGGCACCGCCGCCTCCGCCGAGCAGGGGGTGACCCAGGGCGCCTTCTCGTCGCTGGCCATGGTGGTGTGCGGTGTGCTGACCGCGGCCATCGCCCCCCTGCTGTTCACCCTCTACCACTGGCTGACCTGATCCCCGTTGCCATGGCCGCCCCTGCGGCCATGGCCTCTGTGCCCTTTCACCGTTTCCATCCGATACCCTCGCCTCCCTGATGCCGGGAGCTGGCGCACAGATTGCGAAAGACAAACGTTTCCTTTACCATCCCCGCCCCTTTGCCCATCAAGGCGTGAGCGCGCTCACACAATTCGACGCGCTTGCTCCCTACAATGGCCCCCCAATTGGCCTTTGAGGACACAGTATGCATCCCCGCTTTGCCAAGCCATTCGAGACCCTTTCCGCCCCGCTCCAGGCCGCCCTGCTGCCCATGCTGGGGGACGATTTCCAGGCCCGTTTCACCCCGGACCAGGTCGCGACCCTGAAAGCCGCCACCGGGCTGGATGACAGGGCCCTGCGTCTGGCCTTGCTGCCGCTGGCGGCCGCCTGCTCGGTGGCCCCCATCTCCAGGTTCTTCGTCGGCGCCATCGCCTGCGGCCTGAGCGGCACCTGGTACTTTGGCGCCAACATGGAGTTCGCGGGCCAGGGGCTGTTCCACTCGGTCCACGCCGAGCAGTCCGCCATCTCCAACGCCTGGCTGGGTGGCGAGACCGGGATCTCCGAGATCACCGTGAACTACACCCCTTGCGGCCACTGCCGCCAGTTCATGAACGAGCTGAGCACCGCCAAGACCCTGAAGGTCTCCCTGCCGGACGATCTCAGCGAGCTGCAATCCTTCCTGCCCCACTCCTTCGGCCCCGCCGATCTCGAGATCACCGATGCCCTGATGAGCCCCCAGGCCCATGACGAGCTGGTGCTCGAGAGCGACGACCCCCTGTGGCAGGCTGCGCTCGCCGCCGCCCGCCAGAGCTATGCCCCCTACAGCCAGGGCTATGCCGCGGTGGCGCTGCAGTTCGAGGACGGGCGCATCTTCTGCGGCCGCTATGCCGAGAACGCCGCCTTCAACCCGAGCCTGCCGCCGATGCAGATGGCCTGCGCCCACGCTGTGCTGGGTGGCGAGGATCTCGCCACCGTGCGCCGCGCCGTGCTGCTGGAGAGCAAGGATGGCCAGATCAGTCAGCGGGATTCGGCCCAGTCCACCCTGAAGGCCCTGGGCTCGGTCGAGCTTGAGTACAAAGCCGTCTGACCCCGGCATCCACCAACGGGAAGGGGAGCTGCGGCTCCCCTTCTTGCTCTCTGCGGCTCTCATCCTGCCCCTCACCCCCTTTCTCTGCGCCTCTGGCGCCGTGCATCAGATGCCCCCCTGCCCCATGTGAGGGCGGTCTCCCTCCGATGACCTTATTGGCAGACCTCCTCTGCGGCAGCGGGAAGCGTCGGTGAAGGGGTCAATGCCCTGCCCTCGCCTCTTGCGGCCCCCGTGTGTGACCCCAAGATTCATTTGCCAAGCCACTGGGATCCCGCCTTTCCATGGATTTTGCAAATGCCTTTCCCTGCCTGTTCCCTCGCCGCGGGGCGGCATGGCGGCAGCAGGAAACGTCGGTGAAGGGGTCAATGCCCCGCCCCCGCCCCTTGCGGCCCCCGTGTGTGACCCCAAGATGCATTCGCCCAGCCACTGGGATCACCCCTCTCCATGGATTTTGCAAATACCTTTCCCTGCCGTTCCCTCGACGCGGGGCGGTATGGCGGCGGCGGGAAGCATCGGAGAAGGGGTCAATGCCCCAGCCCCGCCCGCCCCCTGTCGGCTTGCTTCCCCCTGAAATACAGCGGGGGAGCCACTGGCTCCCCCGACTGTCATTGATGTGGCCCATATGGCGGCACCGACCCCTGTCAGGACTCCCACAGGATGCGCTGGCTGCCGGACCAGCGCTCGCCGATGTCCGCGTATTTTTGTTCCAGCAGGTGGCGGCGGATCTTCATGGTGGGGGTCAGCACCCCGTTCTCGATGTTCCAGGGGCTCTTGACCACCAGGATGCCCCGCAGGCGAGCATGGGATTCCAGCTTGTCGTTGACCCGATTGAGGGCAGCCTCCAGCTGGGCCTCCACCCCGGCCTTGTTCCCCTTCATGGCGCTCTCGGCGAGCTGCACCAGGGCGACCGGCTGCGGCATGCCGTAGCCGATGACGCAGAGCTGCTCGATGATGGGCTCCTGCCCGAGCATCCCCTCGATGGGCACCGGGGCCACGTACTTGCCCTTGGCGGTCTTGAAGACGTCCTTCATGCGGCCGGTGATGGTGAGGTAACCCTCCCTGTCCAGCTTGCCCATGTCACCGGTGTGCAGCCAGCCCTCGGCGTCGATGGCCTCTGCACTGTGCTCGGGATCCTTGTAGTAGCCCACCATCATGCCGTCGCAGCGACAGAGGATCTCCCCCTCGTCGGAGATCTTGATGGTCACCCCGGGCCCGGCCTTGCCGACGGTGCCTATCTTGTCCGCCCGGAACGGGTAGTTGAGAGTGGAGTAGGCGTGGTTCTCGGTCATGCCCCAGGCCTCGGTGATCTCGAGGCCGATGCTGTGGTACCACTCCAGCAGCGCCGGGGCCACCGGCGCCGAGCCGCAGCCCAGCACCCGCGCCTGATCCAGCCCCAGCCCCTTTTGCAGCTTGCTCTTGATGAGGCTGGAGACGAGGGGGATCTTGAGCAGCAGCGCCAGCTTTTTCTGGGGCAGCTTCTCGTGGATCTTGATGCGGAACATGGCCCAGAGCCGCGGCACCGAGATGAAGACGGTGGGACGGCAGCGCTTGACGTCCTCGATGAAGGTGTCGAGGGACTCGGGGAAGGCGATGGTGGCACCGCTGAACAGGCTGCCGCCGTAGATGTAGACCCGCTCGGTGATGTGGGCAAGGGGCAGGTAGGAGAAGCCGCGATCCTCGGCGGTGAGGGAGACCGCCTCCACCAGCTTCTCGCAGGACCAGGCGTAGCGCTCCACGCTCAGCATGGCCCCCTTGGGCTTGCCGGTGCTGCCGGAGGTGTAGACCAGGCTCAGCAGGGCATCCGGCGCCTGCACCGGGCTGTCCGGGATGGGGTCGTATTGCGCCAGCAGATCGTCCCACTGGTGGGCGGCCGGCATGGTGTCGTAAGGCAGGGCGATACGCAGCAGATCCCCGGGCACCCCCGCCTCCTGGCTCTTCCAGTCGTCCAGCTTGCCGACGAAGATCGCCCTGGTTTCGCTGTGGCGCAGCACGTATTCGATGGTGTCGACGTTGGCGGTGGGGTAGATGGGCACGCTCACGTATCCCCCCATCTGCATCGCCAGATCGGCGATGAACCACTGGGCGCAGTTCTTGGAGAGCAGGGCCACCTTGTCACCGGGCACCAGGCCCAGGGCGCGCAGTGCCGTCACCATGCGCCGCGCCTCGTCGGCAACCTCACCCCAGGTGAAGTCGACGTATTCGCGGTGGATGGTCTGACGCAGGTAGATTCGGTCGGGACACTGCCGCTCCCAGTGATAGAGCATCTCGAGCGGCAGTCTGGTGGCAATGCGTGAGGTGGAGGCCATGGTTTAATCCCTGAAACAAAAGGCGAGCCTCATTATTAACCTTTTGATAACACTCAGGGAAGCAGATTACTTAAACTTGTGTTTGAACTGCGAATGGGATCAAGCTTCCGCCTGGGCCTGCAGACGCTTCCACATCTCCTGCACCAGCACCTCGTCCTGCTCGGAGAGCTCACCCTGCAAGATGGCCTCGTTCAGGCTGCGCAGCACATAGCTCTTGACGTCCCGCACCAGGGTCTTGCCCTCCAGCTCGGCGCGCGCCACCGCAAGGGAGATGTGCCCTCGCAGATAGCCACCCGCAAACAGCTCGTCTTCGCTGGCCGTGGCGACCATGGCGTCGATCAGTCCCAACAACTTGTGTTCAAAATCGTGAATCGTCATTTAACGCAGCCTCATTTCCGGGGTTGCCGGCAAAAAATTCGGGGAGTGGAACCGCGATCCGGTTGATCGCGGCTCTCTGGCGCCAGGCCAGCCGCATCCTTGATGTCCTATTCCGGGTTGGCCACCGGGTAGATGACCTGATCCTTGTATCCCGTGGTTATGCGCAGATAACCACTCAACGACCGGTTCAGTGCCGGATCGTCGGTGTCCACCAGCAGCGGACGGCCTTCTAGCGCCGCCAGCTTGGCTTTGGTGGCGAGCACCTGGATATGCTCGCGCCCGACGGCCCGGATCACGTCTGGACTCAATTGCTGATTTCCGCGCCCGAACAGATGTCCCTGACCGCCGATCAGGGTGATGATCAGACGGCAGCGACGGCCGCGGATCCGGGTCAGGATCTCGGCGGCGCTGAGATCCTGCCCGATAAGTTGGCCATTTTCCACCAGATCCACACCGAGCAAGGTATTTTCCAGACCCAGCTCACCCATGCAGGCGGCCACCGTGCTCCCCGACCCCATCAGGTAGAGGGTATCGAGCTCCATCTGCTCCACCACACCGGCGGCAAGAT
The DNA here is from genome assembly GCF_027707405.1 of Aeromonas sp. QDB68. NCBI lineage: Bacteria > Pseudomonadati > Pseudomonadota > Gammaproteobacteria > Aeromonadales > Aeromonadaceae > Aeromonas > Aeromonas sp. QDB68. The sequence goes on from NZ_JAPCIQ010000012.1 coordinate 39,399, forward strand.
CGGCGAGCACCAGCTCCTCGGACTCCCGCCCCCCCTGCTTGACCGCCTGCACGTAGCGCAGCTCCCCGGGCACCAGCAGCTGCCCGTAGTGGCGGGCGCGCACCTTGCCGGCGCGAAACGCCTCCTCGTCGATGTCCATCACCTCCGCATCCACCAGGCTCAGGAGCTCCCCTGCGATCATTCTGGCCGCCACCCGGCCGCTTGCCGCCGGCGTCACCCCGTAGACCCCGGAGTGGATTTTGCACCCCGCCGGGATGCCGAGCACATGGCAGGACTCCCCCACCGCCGCGCAGATGTCACGGGCGGTGCCATCGCCACCGGCGAAGAGCAGCAGATCCACCCCGGCATCGCGCAGGGCCAGGGCGGCGGCCCGGGTATCCTCGGCGCTCGTCTGCGCCCCGGCAGGCCGATGGACGATGCGATGGGGCAGCCCGAGCTCTGCGGCAAGCGTCTCCCCCATCTCACCGGCCACCGTCAGCAGCTCGAATGACGTGGTCAGCTCGCACAGGGGCAACAGGGCCTGGCGGGCCCGCTCCCGGGCCTTGGGGACGGCCCCGCGCGCCAGCGCCTCGGCGACCATACCGTCACTGCCCTTGAGACCGACGGCCCCGCCGATGCCGGCGACGGGGTTGATGATGAGCCCTAATCGAAACATGTTTCCCTCCTGTTGGATCGCCGCCATTTTTATCTTTTCCCGCCACTGGGACAAGCCATGACCCCCTGCTAAAATGCGCGGCTTCTACCTCAATCACTGTTCAACCAAGGTTCAATCATGCTGGAATGGATTGCTGACCCCTCCGCCTGGGTCGCGCTCGCCACCCTGACCCTGCTCGAGATCGTGCTCGGCATCGACAACATCATTTTCATCTCCATCCTGGTGGGTCGCCTGCCGGAAGCCCAGCGCCAGAAAGCGCGCATCCTGGGGCTGGGGCTCGCCATGGGCACCCGCATCCTGCTGCTGCTCTCCCTAGCCTGGGTGATGCGCCTCACCGAGCCCCTCTTCACCGTGCTGGGGGAAGCCATCTCGGGACGGGATCTCATCCTGCTGGTGGGGGGTCTGTTCCTCATCGCCAAGAGCACCCACGAGATCCACCAGAGCCTGGAAGGGGCCGCCGAAGAGGCGGGTGTGGTGAGCAAGACCGCGGGCTTCCTGTCCACCCTGGTGCAGATCGCCATCCTCGACATCATCTTCAGCCTGGACTCCGTCATCACCGCCGTGGGCATGGCGGATCATGTCCCTGTCATGGTGCTGGCCATCATCATCGCCGTCGGCGTCATGATGTTTGCCGCCAAGGCCATCGGCGACTTCGTCGATACCCACCCCACCATCAAGATGCTGGCCCTCTCCTTCCTTATCCTGGTCGGGGTGGCGCTGATGGCCGAAGGGCTGGATCTGCACATTCCCAAGGGTTACATCTACTTCGCCATGGCCTTCTCGCTGGTGGTGGAGATGATCAACATCCGCCTGCGCGGCCACCAGGAGCGGGCCAAGTAAACCGCGACCTGCCGAGAGATGGCCAAACAAAAAGCGCGACCCAGGGTCGCGCTTTTTTATTGCCCCGCCAACGGGGCGCCTTGGGCTCAGAGGGCGTTGCGAGCGGCCACGGCGTCCGCCAGGTTGCGCAGCAGCACCTCGGTATCGGCCCAGCCGATGCAGGCGTCGGTGATGCTCTGGCCGAAGGTGAGCTCGCACCCGTCCACCAGATCCTGACGCCCTTCCACCAGGTGACTCTCCACCATGACGCCGAACACCGCCTTGCTGCCGGCACGCAGCTGACCGGCCACGTCCTCGGCCACCAGCATCTGGTTCTTGAACTGCTTGCTGCTGTTGGCGTGGCTGAAGTCGATCATCACTTTCTGGGGCAGACCCGCCTTGTCCAGACCACTCACCACCTCATCCACGTGACGGGCGCTGTAGTTGGGCTCGCGGCCACCGCGCAGGATGATGTGACAGTCCGGGTTGCCAGCGGTCGAGACGATGGCGGAGTGGCCGTACTTGGTCACCGACAGGAAGTGATGCGGGGCGCTGGCGGCGCCGATGGCGTCGATGGCCACCTTGATGGTGCCGTCGGTGCCGTTCTTGAAGCCCACCGGGCAGGAGAGACCGGAGGCCAGCTCGCGGTGTACCTGGGATTCGGTGGTACGGGCACCGATGGCACCCCAGCTCATCAGATCCGCCACGTATTGCGGGGTGATCATGTCGAGGAACTCGGAGGCGGTCGGCAGCCCCATGTCGTTGAGATCCAGCAAGAGCTTGCGACCCAGGCGCAGGCCGTCATTGATCTGGCAGCTGTTGTCGAGGTAGGGATCGTTGATCAGCCCCTTCCAGCCCACTGTGGTACGGGGTTTTTCGAAGTAGACCCGCATCACGATCTCCAGCTGATCTTTCAGCTCGTCGCGCAGCACCTTGAGGCGTTTGCCGTATTCCAGGGCGGCGACCGGATCGTGGATGGAACAGGGGCCGATCACCACCAGCAGGCGATCATCGTCGCCGGCCAGGATGTTGTGGATGGCCTGACGGGATTCAAACACGGTGGCCGAGGCGGTGTCGGTCGCCGGAAACTTCTCAAGCACCGCAACCGGGGGCAATAACTCTTTGATTTCACTGATACGAACGTCGTCGGTTTGATGCTGCATGACCAAGTTTCCTGCTAGATGACTGCGATAAAGAGATCTCAATCTAGCCCTGTGCCGGGTCGGTGTAAATAGAAAATTACATTCTTCGACAAGGAATTTTATTATCGCACCTTGCAAGTTTGCATAATGCTGCTAGGAGGCATGAAAAAAGCGGGGGCAGAGATGAAAAGGCCCGCACGAAGCGGGCCGAAAGGGCTCAGGCCTGACTGACGCTGGCCAGCTTGTCGAAGTAGTCCGGGAAGGTCTTGGAGGTGCAACCCGGATCATTGATGGTGACCGGCGTATCGGAGAGTGCCACCAGGGAGAAGCACATGGCGATGCGGTGATCGTTGTAGGTGTCGATGGCCGCGTGTTTGAGCTGTGCGGGCGGGATCACGGTGATGAAGTCGTGCCCCTCCTCCACTTCCACGCCCAGCTTGCGCAGCTCGGTGGCCATGGCGTGCAGGCGGTCGGTCTCCTTCACCCGCCAGTTGTAGATGTTGCGGATAGTGGTGGTGCCCTCAGCAAACAGCGCCGTGGTGGCGATGGTCATGGCCGCATCCGGGATGTGGTTCATGTCCATGTCGATGCCGTGCAACGGCCCCTGCTCGGCCTCGATGAAGTCATCGCCCCAGGTGATGCGGGCCCCCATCTTCTCCAGTACGTCGGCGAAGTGGATGTCCCCCTGGATGCTGTGCTTGCCGATGCCGGTAACCCGCACCTTGCCCTTGATGGCGCCCGCCGCGAGGAAGTAGGAGGCGCTGGAGGCATCCCCTTCCACCAGGAAGTCCCCCGGGCTGACATAGGTCTGGTTGCCCTTGATGTAGAACACCTTGTAGTCGTCGTGCTCGATGACCACCCCGAACTGCTTCATGATGTGCAGGGTGATGTCGATGTAGGGCTTGGAGACCAGCTCCCCCTTGATGTGGATGCGGGTGTCGCCGGCCGCCATGGGGGCCGCCATCAAAAACGCCGTCAGGAACTGGCTGGAGACGGAGCCGTCGATGTGGACATCGCCACCCCAGAGCCCCTTGGCATCCACCACCAGAGGCGGATAGCCATCTTTCTTCAGGTACTGGATGTGGGCACCCGCTTCGCGCAGGGCATCCACCAGGTGGCCGATGGGGCGCTCTTCCATGCGCGGCTCGCCGCCCAGGGTGTACTCGCCGGAGCCCAGGCACAGGGCGGCGCACAGGGGGCGCATGGCAGTACCGGCATTGCCGAGGAACAGGTTGACCGGTGCCGAGACCGCGAAGCTGCGACCCAGACCGTGCACGGTGCACTCGGTCTTGTCGGCGGAGAGCTTGTACTTGACGCCGAGCTGGGTCAGCGCCGCCAGCATGTGGCGGATGTCATCGCTGTCGAGCAGGTTGGTCAGCCGGGTGGTGCCCCGGGCCAGGGCCGCCAGCAGCAGGGCCCGGTTAGAGACACTCTTGGAGCCGGGCAGATTGACCACCCCGGCCACGCTAGAAATGGGTTCCAAACGCAACGAATTCATAGACTTCCTGTTCGATCTCAATTAAATCACCTGACCGGACGTTAACAGCCCGCGTCCCCCGCGGCAAGTTCGACAGTGGCACGACCGCGGGAGAGGGCGGCCTGGGTCAGGATGGGTCTGAAAAACAGACGCCGGGGAGTCCCCGGCGTCTGGCAATGGGGAGACACGCCTCAACCGTGGCGTTTGGCAAAGTCATCCATAAAGCTGACCAGGGCCTTGACCCCTTCCAGGGGCATGGCGTTGTAGAGGCTGGCGCGCATGCCACCGACGATGCGGTGTCCCTTGAGGGCCAGCAGACCGGCCGCTTCCGACTCCGCCAGGAACAGCTTGTCCAGGGCCTCGTTCTTCAGCTGGAAGGGCACGTTCATGCGGGAGCGGCAGGCCACATCCACCTTGTTGCCATAGAAGTTCGACTGATCGAGGTAGCCGTAGAGGAAGTCGGCCTTCTCCTTGTTGCGTGCTTCCATCGCCGCCAGGCCACCCTGCTCCTTGAGCCACTCGAACACCAGACCGGCCAGATACCAGGCGTAGGTGGGGGGCGTGTTGAACATGGAGTCGTTCTTGGCGGTGAGCTGGTAGTCGAAGATAGACGGCACATCGGCGCGGGCCTGGTTCAGCAGGTCGTCGCGCACGATGGCGATGGCCAGACCAGAGGGGCCGATGTTCTTCTGGGCACCGGCGTAGAGGATGCCGAAGCGGCTCACGTCGAGGGGACGGGAGAGGATGGTGGAGGAGAGATCCGCCACCAGGGGCACATCGCCGGTGGCCGGGATGTCGAACATCTCGATGCCATCGATGGTTTCGTTCGGGCAGTAGTGCACATAGGCGGCATCGGCGCGAAACGCCGGCGTCGGCAGCAGGTGGGAGACCCCCTGCTCGTTCTTGGCCACCCCCTGGAAGGTCTGGATGTCACCGTATTTCTGGGCTTCATCCACGGCGCTCTGGGCCCAGACGCCGGTCACCAGGTAATCCGCCTTCTTGTTGGCGCCACCCAGCAGGTTCATGGGCACGGCGGAGAACTGGCCGCGGCCACCGCCGTGCATGAAGAGCACCTTGTAGTTGTCCGGCACCGCCAGCAGGTCGCGCAGGTCCGCTTCGGCCTTCTCGGCGACCGCCATATAGGGCTTGCCGCGATGGGAAAGCTCCATGACCGAGGCTCCCAGCCCCTGGAAATTACAAAATTCGCGCTGGGCGCGCTCCATGACTTCAACCGGCAACATGGCAGGGCCGGCGCAGAAGTTGTAAATCTGTTTGCTCATGACGCTTTCCGTGAATGGATGTGTGTGATCGGTGACTCGAACGTTTTTACACGACAGCCCCCCGTGGGGGCAAAGGCTTTTTGGGATCCAGCGCAACCTTTTGCCCCGGCGCCACCGGGCACCCATCAGACAAAAGCCCTGAACGGGCCAGGGCTTGCAGAGAATATGCATGGAAACGGGGGCGAGACAGCACGGACGGCTTTGTTCGCCCCTTTGTGGCAAATTTACAGCTTGGCGGTGAGCTCCGGCAGCAGGGTGAAGAGATCCCCAACCAGACCGTAGTCCGCCACCTGGAAGATGGGGGCCTCCGCGTCCTTGTTGATGGCGACGATCACCTTGGACTCCTTCATCCCCGCCAGATGCTGGATGGCCCCCGAGATGCCCACCGCGATGTAGAGCTCGGGGGCCACCACCTTGCCGGTCTGCCCCACCTGCAGGTCGTTGGAGACATAACCCGCATCCACGGCGGCCCGCGATGCCCCGACGGCAGCCCCCAGCTTGTCCGCCAGGGCGTCGATGAGGGCAAAGTGCTCTTTCGAGCCGAGTGCCCGCCCGCCGGAGACCACCACCCGGGCCGCCCCGAGCTCGGGTCTGGCGGAGCGCACCGCACGCCGCTCGATGAGCCGGGTACGGCAGCGCACCTCGGCCACCGGCAGCGATTCCATCACGGCACGCTCCTCCCCGGACCCGGCCTTGGCGAACGCGGTAGGCCGCACGGTGAGCACCTTGACGGGGGCGCTGCTCGCCACCCGGGCGATGGCGTTGCCCGCATAGATGGGACGCAGGAAAGTGTCGGGCCCCTCGATGCCGGTCACCTCGGCGATCATCTCCACCCCGAGCCTGGCCGCCACTCGCGGCAGCAGATCCTTGCCCTGGCTGCTGGCCGCCATCAGGCAGTGCTGGTAGTCCCTGGCCACCTCGGCGAGCAGTCTGTCGACCCCGTCGTTGAGCCCCTCCGCCAGCATGGGATGTTCTGCCAGCAGCACCCGGTTTACCCCCGTGAGGGCGGCGGCCTGCTTCCCCGCCTCCGTCAGCCCCTGCCCCAGCAGCAAGAGGTGCACCTCGCCCCCCAGGCGCCCCGCCGCCGTGACCAGCTGGGCCAGGTTGTCGGCGATCCGCCCCTGATGATGTTCCGCAATCACAAGTACGCTCATGGCAGCACCTTCATGTCATCCATTGATCCCTTGCTCCCCGGGGCCGCTGCCCCATGCATGGCGCTCACGCCTGCGGGAGGCATCCCTCTCATGCCCCTGCCCATCAGAGCACCTGGGCTTCGTGCTTGAGCTTGTCCAGCAGCTCGTCCACCGAGCCCACCCTGATGCCGGCGCTGCGCACCGGCGGCGCCATCACCCCGAGCTGCCGTGTCTGGTCGGCCGGCACCACCCCGAGGGCGGCGAACGGCTGGCTCTCCAGCGGCTTGCGCTTGGCCTTCATGATGTTGGGGAGGGAGGCGAAGCGCGGCTCGTTGAGGCGCAAGTCCACGGTCACCACGGCGGGCAGCGCCATGCCGAGGGTCTCGAGGCCACCGTCTATCTCGCGGGTCACCTGCAATTCCCCCTCCACCAGCCTGATGGCGGAGGCGAAGGTGGCAAGCGGCCAGTCATTGAGGGCGGCGAGCATCTGCCCCACCTGGTTGTTGTCGGAATCGATGGACTGTTTGCCGAGCAGCACCAGATCGGGCTGCTCCTGCCCGCACACCGTTTGCAGGGCCCGGGCCACGGTGAGCGGAGTCAGGGTCTCGTCGGTAACATAGTGCAGCGCCCGATCCGCCCCCAGCGCCAGGGCATGGCGCAACTGCTCGGCCGCCGCCTCGGGGCCGAAGGTCACCACCACCAGCTCGGATGCCACGCCGGCTTCCCGCAGCGTGACCCCCTCCTCCACCGCGATTTCACAAAACGGGTTGATGCCCATCTTCACATTGGCGAGCTCCACATCGGAGCCATCCCCCTTGACCCGGATCCTGACGTTGTAATCAACGACCCGTTTGACTGCGACCAGCAGCTTCATGGCGGTCATCCCTCATACCTGTTGTGTGGGTCCACCTTGTCGTCACTCACTTTTCTGCTGACAAAGTGGTTTACGTTTACGTAAACTACCAGCACTACCCTAGGCCAAGTCGAGCACAGAGGCAAGATGGAACGCGAAGCAATGGAATTTGATGTCGTCATCGTGGGTGGCGGCCCGGCAGGCCTGAGCGCCGCCATCGCATTGAAGCAGCAGGCCCCGGCCCTCTCGGTCTGCCTGCTGGAGAAGGGGGCCGAGATCGGCGCCCACCTGATCTCCGGCGCCCTGCTCGATCCCGTCGCCCTCAGGGAGCTGCTGCCAGAGAGCTGGCAGGAGGCCCCCCTCGGCGTGCCGGTGACGGATGATCAGGTCCATCTGCTGCAAAGCGACAGCCGCTCCCTGCAGCTGCCCCACTGGGCGGTGCCACCCCGCATGCACAACGACGGCAGCCACATCATCAGCCTCGGCACCCTCTGCCGCTGGCTCGGCAAGCAGGCCGAGGCCCTCGGTGTCGAGATCTACCCGGGCTTTGCTGCCAGCACCCTCATCGTGGAGGAGGGCCGGGTGCGCGGGGTGGTGACCGGTGATCTTGGTCTCGACAAGGAGGGCAACCCCAAGCCGGATCACGTGCCCGGCATGGCCCTGTATGGGCGCTATACCCTGTTTGCCGAAGGGGCGCGCGGCCACCTCGGCAAACAGCTGATCGCCCGATTCCATCTGGAAAATACCGCCCAGCCGCAGCATTACGCCATCGGCTTCAAGGAGGTGTGGCAGGTGCCAGCGGGACAATCCCATCCTGGGCGGGTGCTCCATGGCAGCGGCTGGCCCCTTGGGGAGGGAAAGGGCAACAAGAGTCAGGGGGGCTTCTATCTCTATCATCTGGCCCAGGATCAGGTGGCGGTCGGCCTTATCGTCGATCTCAACTACCAGAATCCCTGGCTCAGCCCCTTTGACGAATTCCAGCGTCTCAAGCACCACCCCCTCATCGCGGCAACGTTGCAGGGGGGCGAGCGCATCAGCTACGGCGCGCGGGCCATCACCAAGGGGGGCTGGCACTCATTGCCGCGCATGCACTTTCCCGGCGGTCTGCTCATCGGTTGTGACGCGGGCACCCTGGACTTCTCCCGCATCAAGGGGATCCACACTGCCATGAAGTCCGGCATGGTGGCGGCCGCGACGGTCGCCATGGCACTGCGAGGAGGGGATGAAGGGGGACGGGATCTGGCCGAGTTTCAGGACGCGCTGCTGCAAAGCTGGCTGACCCGGGAACTGAAGAGGGCCCGCAACGTCGGGGCCGCCCTGCACCGCTTCGGCCCCTGGCTCGGCGGCGCCTTCAACTGGCTGGAGCAGCGACTCTTTGCCTTGACCTCTCCTTTTACTCTGCTGGACAAGGAGCCGGATTACCGCCAGCTGCGCCTGGCCAGCCGTTGCCAGCCCATCGACTACCCCAAACCCGACGGCAAGCTCAGCTTCGACAAGCTCTCTTCCGTCTATCTGGCCAGCACCAGCCACGACGAGGATCAACCCTGTCACCTGACCCTTCAGGACGCGCGCATTCCGGTCGAGGTCAACCTGCCCACCTGGGCCGAACCCGCCCAGCGCTACTGCCCGGCGGGGGTGTTCGAGATCCTTGATGGGGATACCCGGCCAAGGCTGCAGATCAACGCCGCCAACTGCATTCACTGCAAAACCTGCGACATCAAGGATCCCAGCCAGAATATCGTCTGGACGCCGCCCCAGGGCGGCTCGGGCCCCAACTATCCCAATCTGTAACAGGCTTGCCCACGCACACCAGAGCAGATAACAAGGAGACGCAGCCCCGGAACACCGCCCGGAGACCGTTTCCTGCGCTTGGCCGGGGGCTGTCGCAGGGCGACCAGCAACCCGCCATTCCCGCCGGTGAGCCCGGGCCCTCCCCCACACCAGGGCGAACAAAGAAGGCGACGCCGGGATCGCCCGCATCGGGGTCGCCACGGCTGATCCGACCTCGCCGATTTTTTGAGCGAACAGGCTGAACCCCTGATGAATAGGCCCTGACAAGCGGGTCCCGCCCCTGTATAGTTCGCCGCATTCAGGTTGTCCATCGGCCTCGTTATGCTATTTCATGGGATCGCTTTCCGTGCGATCTAAGGCCGCATGAACCTGTGCAACCATCCCTGATTACCCATGACTTCTTAAGGGGGGACAGATGATCACCGCCTACATTCTCAACAACAAGGTGCTGGACATAGTCACGCTCGGGCCGGATGACATCGTTCCCGACAACACCGTCTGGCTGGATGCCTACAAGCCGGACACAGCGGAGCGAGAATGGTTGACGGGCCTGTTCTTGGAGGAGGTGCCGGACAAGGAGGAGCTCGATGACATCGAGGCATCCGCCCGCTTCTACTGGGACACCGACGGTCTGCACATCCACTCCCTGTTTCCCCAGCGCATCGGTCGCGACACCAAGGGTGTGCACGTCTCTTTTACCTTGCGCAACAACCTGCTGATCAGCATCCGCGAGGATGACATCGGCCTGGTGCGTTTGCTGCGCCACTACATGCGTCAGGACAGACTGGAGGTCGAAGATGCCCTCGACATCCTGCTGGAGGTGCAGAACCTCAAGGTGGAGTACCTCTCAGACCTGATCGAGGATGGGTACAAGACCCTGGAGAACACCGCCGATCAGATCTTCGAGCCGGACCAGATCAACCCCATGCTCAAGGAGCTGATGGCCCAGGAAGAGGCCAACGGCCAGATCCGTCTCTCCCTGCACGATACCCGCCGCGCCCTGCGCTTTCTCAAACGCAGCCTGCGCCAGCGCATGACGGGGGAGCAGAACAAGTGGATCGACGAGATGCTGCACGACGTGGAATCCCTGCTGCCCCATACCCAGTTCCTGTTCGACAAGATCAACTTCCAGCTGGAGGCCTCCATGGGGGTGACCAATCTGGAGCAGAACAAGGTGATCAAGATCTTCTCGGTAGCCGCGGTCATCTTCCTGCCGCCGACCCTTATCGCCAGCATCTACGGCATGAACTTTGGCCGCATGCCGGAGCTCGCCTGGGAATACGGCTATCCCCTCTCCCTGGTGCTGATGGTGATGTCATCGCTGGGCACCGGTCTCTTCTTCAAGCGAAAAGGCTGGCTGTGACGCCGGAACCCGGCAACTAAAGACTGCGGATTGGGGGGCATGGCCCCCCGATTAATTCCCGGCCGTTGCCGGCCTTGTAATGGCCTGCCCTGTGCCCCATATCCCCTTCATCACTCGCACTGCATGAATGGATACCGGGCCACCATGACCCTCTACCCCGAACACCGTTACGACGATCACGGCCAGTTGCGCCCCCCGCTCTGGTTCTGGCCCATCGCCCTCTTGCTGACCCGCTCGGTCTGGCTGTTTCTGATGGCGGGGGTCACCCGGGAGAGTGGCAGCGCCATCCTGACCCTCTTCTACCCGGACAAGCTCACCCTCTATATCAGCCTGCTGACGGACGTGCCCGCCATGCTGGCGCTGCTCGCCTGCGGCGGCACCCATCGCCAGACCCACAGTGCCAGAGCCTGGCTCAGACGCCACAGTCCCTTGCTGCTGCTCTGCTCTGCCGTCAGTGGCCTGCTGATGCAACTGCACAGCCTCAATCTGCAGCAGTGGTCGTTCAACTGGCCCACCGCCCTGGTGCTCATCGCCAGCCTCTGGGCGCTCTGGTATCTGCTGAGAAGCCGCCAGTTGCGGGATTATGCTCTGGATCAGCCCCACTGACAGGCTGGTTCACTGGCGCGTGACCCGGATCTGCAGAGTCTGGCGTTCGCTGCCGCTGGCCCCGCCCATGCCTGATGGATTGGCGATCGCGGCCTCCCGGCTGCCTTGGGTTGTGGAAAGCTCCCCCACCGTCAGCCACTGGCCCGGGGCGCCGCTCACCTCGGTGGCACTCTGGCCGGTGTGTATGTTGCCTCGCTCCACTCTTGCCTGTTCACTGCTGAGGGCCACCTGCACCCTGTCCCCTATCAGGGTCGCGGTGGCGTAGAGACCGTTCATCAGCGGCATCATGCCCACCACCCTTCCCCCCTGCCACTGGTAAAAGGTGACCGGCTGATAGGACCCCATCTGCAACAACACGGGCCGTCCGGAGAGGCCACGCACCTGCCAGTTGTCACTCTGGCTGCGTTCATAGTGCCGGGCATCCCCCTCCAGCAGCCACTGCCGTTTGGCATCCAGGCCCAGCCCCACTCCGGCCTGCTGACGGCTGGAGGCGCCATCCACCCGCCACTCGATGAGCAGGCTTTGGGGCGGCTGGTTCACTTGCGCCAGGGTACGCTCGGCCTCCTGCAACTGGGCGGGGGTTCCGCTCAGTACCAGCTGGTTGCCCATGGCGCTCACCCCGAGATCCGGGTAGATCTCCTTGAGCGTCTGCACCGCGGCATCCGCCTCGAATACCGGTATGACCTTCACTTCGGCCCTCAGGGGCAATGCCAGCAACAGGCAGCACCCCAGCCCCCAATACCCTGATCCAGCGCGCATCTTCTCCTCCCGGCGTTCACCGCCACCCTCTCGCTTCCTGCCATCATGGTCCATGACGCCCCGATTGCAACGGGCCTAGTATGCAACCCCACACAGAGGCACCTGATAAAGACTCGTTAAGATACCAATCAATACAAATAAAAATGGTTATCATTTGTTGTCACAACAAAAACCCTCGGATACAATTCGGACTCATTTTTTCGAGTCAGCCTCTGATGAAGCCAGAATCCGTCGCATCCACCCCTGCCGCCATCCACCTTGCGCTGCTCATCAACATGCTCTCCATGGGCTGCATGATGATGGTGATGCCCCTTGGCCCGGAACTGGTAACCCGCCTGGGGATGCTGCCGGAGCAGACAGGTTACTTCAGCGGCGGCGCCACCCTGGGAGCCGCCCTGCTGGGCCTCCTGGCCGCCCCCTGGCTCGATCGGGTCAACCGCAAACCCGCCCTGCTGGTACTGCTGGTCCTGCGCTTCCTGCTCTTGATGGCTTGCGCCCTGGCCGAGGATAGCCAGACACTGCTGCTGCTTTTCATCCTGTCCGGCTGCGTGGCCGGCCCCCTGGGGGCCATCCTGATGGCGGCGGTGCTGGATCTGGTACCGCCCGCCGAGCGGGGCCGCCGTCTCGCCTACGTGGGCATGGCGTTTTCCCTGGCCGCCATTCTGATCGTGCCCGCGGCCCTCGTGCTGGCCCAGTGGTCTGGCTGGCAGAGCCCCTTCCTCTTGTTTGGTGCAGGCGGCCTGCTGCTGGCCCTGCTGTGTGCCATCTGGCTGCCGTCCCTGCCGGTCAACCGGGCCCCGGCAGGCCAGGGGATGCGCCAGTTGCTGGGGTCACCGCTCTGCCAGGGAGCCCTTTTCATCCTCTGCCTGCAGATGTTCGGCCACTTCCTGCTCATTCCGCACTTTGCCAACTACTTCCAGTTCAACCTGGGTTTCCCGCGCGAGCAGATCGCCAGCCTCTATCTGTGCGGCGGCCTTGCCAGCATGGCCACCATGCGCCTGTGCGGCGGCTGGATCGATCAGGGCCGCGCCCAGGGCGCCATCCTGCTCACTAGCTTGGCCCTGGCCCTGATCACCCTGGTGGGCTTTGCCTTGCCGGCAGGCCTGCCTCTCTATCTGCTGTTCACCCTCTTCATGGCCCTGAGCTCCGCCCGTGCCAGCACCACCCTCGCGGTCACGGCGGCCATTCCGGCCCCCCATCAGCGCGCCGCCTTCATGTCTTTCCAGGGCTCGGTCACCAATGTGGCCGCGGGCCTAGGCAGCCTGTTCTCCGCCAGATATCTGGTCTCCGACGAGGGGGGCGCCCTGCACGGTTTCCCCACCCTGGCCTGGATCAACATTGCGTGCACCCTGGTGGCCTGCGCCGGTGTCTGGTTCCTCATCCGGGGCCTGAAGAGCACAAGAGATAACAATAATCCTGCCTCTGGCACCGCCAGACAAGGAAGTCAGTGAGCACCGGATCAGAAGAATCCGGACCCCATAACCTCAGTTATATCCATGGAGTTTTTGACAATGCAGTTGCAGCACGGCCTCTTTAAACTGAACCCCATTCTGCTCTCCCTTGGTCTGCTGGCCGTACCGGGCCTGGCCCAGGCCGAGTCCGTCAAGGCCAACGAGACGGTGGTGGTCACCGCCACCCAGACCAAGCACACCGAGCTGACCGCCCCGGCCAGCGTCTCCGTGGTCACCCGCGCCGATCTGGACAAGATGAACGTCAACAACATCGGCGATGCCCTCAAGCACGTGCCCGGTGTCAACATCATCGGCACCAACCCCACGGGTCGCAACGAGATCAAGATCCGCGGCATGGGCGGTGACTACACCCTGCTGCTGGTCAACGGCAAGCGGGTCAACGCCCGCGAGACCCTGGGCAGCTCCTTTGGCAACGACTTCGACTTAAGCTCCATCCCCATGGCCGCCATCGAGCGCATCGAGGTGATCCGCGGTCCCGTCTCCTCCCTGTACGGGGCCGATGCCCTCGGCGGCGTGGTCAACGTGATCCTGCGCCAGGCCAAGGAGAACACCGAAGCGGCCGTCGGCTACACCCACACCATGCCCACCAAGGGGGATGGCGGGGATGCCAACCAGGGTAGCGCCTTCGTCTCCGGCGCCCTGATCGACAACAAGCTGCTGGGCAGCGTGGTGGTGGAAGGCTATCAGCGGGATCGCTGGAAGAGCGAGCAGTCCAACAACCCGGATGCCGACGCCCTGGAGAAACGGGAAGTGGTCAACGTACTCTCCAGCCTGAAGTGGCTGGTGGCCGACAACCAGGACATCGACTTCGATCTGGGTTACAACCAGAACGACATGGACAGCTACTTCAACAACGTGCCCCGTGCCCCGACCGCACCGGCCACCCCCCACAACGTGCAGAAACTCGATCGCCTGAGCCTGGGGCTGACCCACAACGGCCGTTGGGAACACTTCGACAGCCGCGCTCGTTACTACTTCGAGCAGACCGATCTGATGGATGACTCCCAGCTCAACGGTGGCGCCGCCGACATCACCCAGACCAACAACACGGTGGATGGCCAGTTGAGCGGCTACCTCGGGGATCACCTGCTGACCTCAGGTGCAGAGTTCCGCAAGACCGAGCTGGAGCACAGCCGCAGCATCCAGAACGGCAGCGTGGATGCGAGCCAGAGCGCCCTCTACCTGCAAGACGAGTTCGGCTTTGGGGATTTGGCCCTGACGCTCTCCGGCCGTCTGGATCACCACGAGACCTATGGCAACGAGTTCAGCCCCCGTGCCTACGCCCTCTACTCCCTGAGTGACGAGTGGGTGATCAAGGGCGGCGCCGGCAAGGCGTTCAAGGCCCCGACCCTGGCCCAGTCCAGCGAAGGGTTCGCCACCACCGCCTGCCGCGGCGCCTGCAAGGTGATCGGCAACCCGGATCTGAAGCCGGAAACCTCCGTCAGCTACGAGCTTGGCACCGCCTACAACGCCGATCGCTTCGGCGCAGGGGTGACCGGCTTCCACAACGAGATCGAGGATCTGATCCAGAGCGATCAGTGGGGCCCGGGCTACCGTCCGACCGTCATGACCTACCTCAACGTCAAGAAGGCCCGCATCAAGGGGCTGGAGCTGACCGGCTGGTTCGACGTGCTGGACAACGTGCAGCTGACCGGCAACCTGACCCTGCTGGACTCCGAAGACAAGAGCACGGGTGACGATCTGGCCAAGACCCCGGATCACACCGGCAACATCGGCCTGGACTGGAAGGCGAGCGACGTGGTCAGCGCCAACCTGGCCTGGCAGTATGTCGGCAGCCAGGTGATCAAGGTGCCGGCCCGCAACGCCCAGGCATTCACCTCCAAGCACTACCAGACCCTGGACGTGAACACCAAGTGGACCGTCACGCCGGCCCTAGACTTCAAGCTCGGCATCACCAACCTCACCAACACCCAGCGTGACGAGGTGGCGACCGACGCCGACTTCATCCTGGAAGGTCGCACCGTCTACGCAGGGGTCGATTACAAGCTGTAATCCATCCTGTATGCGGGAGCCCCGGTCGCGGGGCTCCCTTTTTGCGTTTCTGCCTCCCCGAATTCAAGGAGTCATTGAGTGCTCAGATACCAAGCTCGGCTGTTCTGGCTCGGCGTGCTGCTCCTCTTCCTGCTGATTTGTCTGTCACTGGCCACCGGGGCCGGTGTCTATGGTGGCCGCGAGGTCGCCGGTTTCCTGATGGGCGATCCCGCCTTCGTGGCCGATGAAAAGCTCGCCATGATAGTCCATACCCTGCGCCTGCCCCGTACCCTGGCAGCCCTGGTGGTGGGGGCGTCACTCTCCCTGGCGGCCTCCATGCTGCAAAGTGCCACCCGCAACCCTCTGGCCGAACCCGGCCTGCTCGGGGTCAATGCTGGCGCCGTCTTTGCTCTGGTGATCGGCCTCACCTGGTTTGGCGTCGAATCCGCCTACGGCTATCTGCTCTGGTCCGGCATGGGGGCCCTGCTCGGCAACCTCATCGTGCTGGGCCTCGGCCTCATGGTGGGGCGCTCCAACCCCCTCAAGCTCATCCTGGTAGGGGTCGCCCTCTCCGCCACCTTCGGCGGTCTTTCCAACTTCCTGCTGCTCTCCAACCGGGTGGTGCTGGAGCAGTTCCGCTTCTGGAACTTAGGGTCCCTTGCCGCCTCCAGTCTGGAAGCGGTACTCACCGTGGTCCCCTTCGCCCTGGCCGCCCTGCTGCTGACACTGGCGCTCTGTCGCCCTCTCACCCTGATGCAGATGGGGGATCACCAGTCCAGGGCCCTCGGCATCCGCCCCACCCGGGTGCGGATCGGCGTGCTCCTGGCCGCAACGCTCTCCACCGCCTGCGCCATCGCCATCGCTGGTCCCATCGGCTTTGTCGGCTTCCTCGCCGCCTACTGCGCCCGCCTGGTGGAGCCGGTTCGCCTCGCCATCCAGGTGCGCTTCTCCGCCCTGTTCGGGGTGCTCTTTCTGCTCGGAGCCGATGTGCTGGCCCGCTGGCTAATCCAGCCCTACGAGCTGCCCAACGGCGTCATTCTGGCGCTCATCGGGGCGCCCGTGCTCATCCTGGTGGTGCGCAGCGGCGGCTTCCGCTCCCTGCTGGCCGTCAAATAAGGTGCCACGCCCATGAAGAACTCTCTCTCACTCCCGAGCGGCACCCTCTGCCTTCGCCTTGGCAGCCACACCCTGTTGCTGCACCGCCGCGCCTGGCTCATCACCCTGGGGCTCCTGGTCGCCCTCACCCTGCTCTCCCTGCTGGCCCTCACCCTGGGTTCCGGCAAGATCACCATGATGGGGGTGATCCAGACCCTGCTCGGGGAGGGAAGCCGACTCGATCAGGTAACCGTCTTCAAGATCCGACTGCCGCGCCTGTTGGCGGTGCTGGTGGCCGGCGCCGCCATGGGACTCTCGGGCTGCCTGGTGCAGACCCTGGTGCGAAACCGCCTCGCCACCCCGGACATGATAGGGGTCAACGAGGGGGCATCCCTTGCCATCATCATCTTCTCCCTCTATCTGACGCTGGGCACCTGGCCCTGGTGGGCAGCGCCGTTCGGCGCCCTGTTTGCCGCCGCCGTGCTCTATGCCCTGTGCAACAAGCCCGGGGAGCAGGGCTACCTGTTCGTGGTGATCGGCATCGGGGTCTCCGAGCTGATGAACGCCCTCGGCCAGTTCGTCATGTCCACCCAGTCCCTGGTGCACCTCACCAGCCTCTATCTGTGGAACATGGGCAACTTCGTCGGTCAGGGCTATGGCACCCTGCTACCGGTGAGCCTGCTGCTCCTGCTCATATGTCCCTGGACCGTCTGTCTCTCCCGCTCCCTCGGCGTGCTGCGCCTGGGACCGGTGACGGCCAGCACCCTCGGGGTCAACGTGAACCGGGTCCAGCTCGGGGTGCTGGCCCAGGCCATCATCGTCGCAGCCCTTGGCACCGCCATCGGCGGCCCCGTGGTCTTCATTGCCATGGCGGCCCCCATCCTTGCCTCCTGGCTCAGCCGGGATCGCATCGTGCCGCTCTGGATTGCCGCCCTGTGCGGCGCCCTGATGCTGCTCGCCAGTGACACCCTGGTGCGGGTGCTGGCCAGCCCCCACGAAGTGGCTACCGGCATCATGACCCGCATTCTCGGCGGCCTGCTGCTGCTCTTCATCCTGCTCAAAGATCGCCAGAAGGCCGACTGACCATGGCATTCATCCATTTTCAATACAGACCGAGGGCCGCCCGATGACGCTCACCGTGAACCGACTCCAGTTCGGCTACCCGCAAAAGACCATCTTCAAGGAGATCTCCTTCTCCCTCCCCCGGGGCAAGCTGGTGGGGATCGTCGGCCCCAACGGCGGTGGCAAATCCACGCTGCTCAAGCTCCTTGCGGGACAGGAGCAACCCCGGTCCGGGGAGATCCTGCTCAAGGAGAAGCCACTCGGTGCCTATGGCGCCAAAGCCCTGGCTCGGGAACTCGCCTATCTGCCCCAGCGCCCCCTGGTCCCCCCCGGTATCCTGGTGGAGCAGCTGGTGCAATATGGCCGCCATCCCCATCAGGGCTGGTTCAATCAGTGGAGCGAGGAAGATGCCCGCATGGTGGACTGGGCCCGGGAGCGGATGCAGCTTGATGCCATCTGGCACCAGAGCGCCAGTTCGCTGTCCGGCGGTCAGGCCCAGCGGGTGTGGCTCGCCATGGTGCTGGCCCAGGATGCGGACATCATCTTGCTGGACGAACCCACCAGCGCGCTGGACATCGGCCACCAGACCGAGGTGATGGAAGCCATCCATCGGGTCGCCGCCGAGGGCAAGACGGTGCTTATCGTCATCCACGATCTCGCCACCGCCGCCCGCTACTGCGACGAGCTGATTGCCCTGGGGGATGGCGCCATCCAGGCCATGGGCCCGGCTCGGGAGGTGGTGACCAAGCCCCTCATCGATCGCCTCTACCAGACCGATGTGGACATACTGCACGCCCCCGGCGACGGGGCCCCTGTCATCGTGCCCCGCCGACGCGCTGACGAAGCGCCTCGCCTGCGCGCCGACCATGGCGTGCCGGCCTGAGCCATACCCTGTCCCAGAGAAAGAAACCGCCTGATGGCGGTTTCTTTCTCTGGGCTTTGCGCTGGCGTTATCCGGGCGCTGGCATCGTGCTCACAGCAGCAAGACGGTGAGCACGCCCCCCGGCAGGGCTTGCCAGTGCAGGGTGGCGCGCCAGCCGGCGGGCAGGGTCGGTGTCAGCGGGCATTTGAGCTCCAGGGTGAGAGTCTGCGCCGTCATGGCGAGCCAGCGGGCATCGAGAAAGTCAAAGTAGCGCCCCACCCGGGAATAGAGCCCCTTGAAGAGGCTCTCCTTGGCGGAAAACACCAGAGTCAGTCCCTCTGCCAGGCTCAGCTGGGCGTCGTGAGCCCCAGCCTCCAGCCGTCCCCACTCCTCCCCATCCATGATGCCGGGCCAGAACTGCGCCCCTTGGTCGCCATCGAGCCAGGCCTCCAGATCCAGCCCGATTCCCTCCTGGCCCGGGCGCACCGCACACAGGGCCACCCCCTCTCCCGCCAGCCGGCTGTGGCTGATGCTCCCCTCCACCCCCTCAGGCCAGATTGGCTCCCGGGCCGCTCCGATGGCCACGCTGCATCCTGCAAGACCGAAGGGACGCAGGGCCTCACGGGCTGCGAGACGCCCCGCCAGAAACTCCCCGAGGCGCTTGGGGGCAGCCCCCTGCAATGAAGCAGGCAGGATGATGCCCTGGGCCCCAAAGCACTCCGGCGAGAAGGCGGCGGGCTCGAAACAGACCCGATGCAGAGGCAGCGTCTCAAGACCCGGCAGGTACAAGGTATCGAATTGACGGACAAAGGATCCATCTAGTGAGGGACAACGAGGCAACATGCAAGGCTCCTGACAAGGGCCTGCGATGGTACCAAAGCAAGCCGAGGTCATGCCACAAATACAAATGACAACGCTTCTCACTTGCCTTGTGGTAGCATGTCCCCGCCCATTCGGGGCTGGCCGGGCGGCTCTCAGGCACTTTCCAAAGACTCCGGCCCACCGATTTCACCCATAAGGATGTCACCATGAAGATCTTCTCCCCGCTGGCCACCTTGCTCATGCTGGCCAGCCTGACGGGCTTCCAGGCCCAGGCGGGCAGCCGCCAGGTCATCGATGCCAACGGCCAGTCCCAGAGCGTCCCCGATGCGCCCCGGCGGGTCGTCGTGTTGAGCGAACTCGATCTCGACAGCGCCCTGACTCTGGGGGTGCAGCCGGTGGGCACCGTCAATGGACGCGGCCAGTCCACCCTGCCCCGCTATCTGCTGGACAAGGCGGGCAAGGAGATCGCCGTGGTCGGGGATCTGGACAACCCCAATCTGGAGACCCTCATCGATCTGGAGCCGGACCTCATCCTCACCGGCCAGACCAAGCCCGAGCTCCTGGCCCTGCTCAAGGAGATCGCCCCCACCGTCGTCACCGGCAACTGGGGCGAGCCCTGGAAAACCGTGTTCGGTCGCAGCGCCGACGCGATGAACCGGGGGGCCGAGGCCAAGGCGTTCCTCACCCGGTATGAGGCCCGCCTGGCAGAGGCCCGCAGCAAGCTCGCCCAGCATCAGGGGGAACAGATGAGCATAGTGCGCTGGAACCCCAAGGGGCCGAGCTACATGCACGGCGGCACCTTCGCCAGCAGCGTGGTCACCGAGATGGGGCTCACCCGCCCCTCCCACCAGATTGGCGACAAGAGCCCCCACTCCCCGGCCCTGAGCCTCGAATCCCTCAACCTGCTGGACGGTGACTGGCTGGTGATCGGCACCCTCAGCACCAGCGGGGATGCGGTGGATGCCATGAAGCAGGCCGAGCAGACCCCGGCCTTCCAGCAGCTCGGCGCCATCAAGGGCAAGCGCTTCGGCGCCGTGGACGGGTCTCTCTGGACCTCCACCGGCGGCCCCCAGGCGGCCCTCAAGGTGATCGACGACGTCGAGCGCCTGCTCACCAAGGCGGATGCCGCCCCCATCACTCACTAATCCCTCGGTTGACGGCCAACAAGAAGCCCGCATGATGCGGGCTTCTTTTTTATCCATCGCTCTTACCATCCGGCAAGGCGACTACTCGGGCAATGGCAGCGCCTTTCTGTCCAGTTTGCCGCTGCCAGTCTTTGGCAGGGCATCCAGCAAGAGGATCCGTGCCAGCACCCTGTTATTGAGGCATCGAGCCTGCAAGCCCTTTGTCACCCCGGTAATGGCAGCGCCTTTCTGTCGAGCTTGCCGCTGCCGGTCTTGGGCAGGGCATCCAGCAGGATAAGCCGTGTCGGCACCATGTAGTGCGGCAGCGTCGCCTGCAGCCCCTTGCGCAGGGCGAGGCGATTAAGGGTCACCCCGCTTTTCGCCTCCACGTAGCCCACCAGCATGGCCTCGTTCCCCTCGCCCACCAGGCGCACAGCCGCCTCCTGCACCCCGGCCTGGCGGCGCAGTCCCGCCTCCACCTCGCCGAGCTCGATGCGAAAGCCCCGCAGCTTGACCTGATCGTCGCGCCGTCCCAGATAGAGGAAGCGGTCCGCCCCAAGGAGGCGCACCCGATCGCCAGTGCGATAGAGGCGATGGGTGGCAAGGCGCAGGAAGGCGGCGCTGGTCAAGGCCGGCTTGCGCCAGTACCCCTCGCACAGGGCCGGGCTCTCGATGCAGAGCTCGCCGCACTCCCCCTCTACCACCGGCTGCCCCGCCTCGTCCAGCACCCAGTGACGATAGCCGGGCAGGCTGTGGCTGATGGTGATCTGCCCGCCAACCGGCGGCCAGCGCACCTCGCTCACCAGGGACCAGACGGTGGCCTCGGTCGGCCCGTAGCAGTTCCACAGCCGCCGGGTGCGGGCACAGAGCTGCTCGGCCAGACCTGGGTCCAGCGCCTCGCCACCGCACAGGGCGGTGAGGGTATTGCGCCCCTGCCAGCCCGCCTTGAGCAGCATGCGCCAGCAGGCCGGGGTGGCCTGCAGCCAGTTGATGGAGGGGTCGGCCTCGAGCAGGGCCAGCATCCCCAGCGGATCCTTGTTGTGCTCACCGCCAGCCACCGTCAGCCGGCCACCGCCCCAGAGCGGCCCCAACATCTCCAGCAAGGAGATGTCGAAGGCCGGAGTGGTGATGAATAGCCAGTGGCAGCCAGGTGAGAGGCCGAGCCGCTCGCGGATTCCGTCGAGGAAGCAGAGCAGGGCCCGCCGACTGATGACCACCCCCTTGGGCTCGCCGGTGGAGCCCGAGGTGAACATCATGTAGGCGGCCAGGGCGTCATCCACCTGAGGCCAAGAGACGGGCCCTGCTGCTGGCCCATCTAGGGTGCGCAGGGGGCAGCCGAAGTCCGGGGTGCCCGCCTCGTCATCGCAGATCACCGCCGACAGGCGCGCCTGGCGGGCGATCCCCTGCAGCCGCTCCAGGGGAAAGTCCGGCTCGAGCGGCACGAAGCAGAGGCCGAGGCGCAGGCAGGCCAGCAGGCTGGCCACCAGATCCGGGCTGCGCGCCAGATAGAGGCCGACCCGCTCCCCCACCGCCAGACCCTGCAATCGGGCGGCAATCTGGCCGACCCTGGCATTGAGCGCGCCGTAGCTGAGCCACTGCTCATCTGATCCGCCCTCACCGATGCCCTCCCCGCCCATGCGGATGGCGGGGGCCAGCGGAGTGGCGGCCAGACAGGCCGCCAGCCGCGCACCCAGGCTGGCCGCCCCCTTGGGGGCGTCTCTCAGGGGGGACACGGCCGGGGCCTTATGCTTGATGGTCACCGTCATAGCGCGGCCTCCGTTTGGCACACCAGCCAGTGCCGATAGAGCCGGCTGGGGGATGGATGGGCCTTGAGGGTTTGCAGGGTTAGCGGCGCCCGCTCCTGGCCAAACGCCTCGTTGAGGGCCGCCAGCAGGGCGAGCTGCTGCACCGAATCCACCCCGAGTTCACACAGGGTCTGCTGCCAGATGCCGGGCACGCCGCACAGACGCTCCCACAGGGCCACCAGCACGCGGGCCTCGGCCGGCGGCTGAGCCAGGCTGGGCTCCGCCCTGGTGGCGACCACCAGCGGCATCACCGGGGACTGTACCGCCGCCACGCTGGCCGGCTGGCCCAGATCCGCCTGCGCCAGCCAGCCGAGCTCGGCCAGCCAGTCAGCCAGCACCGCCTCGGCCCGGGCCTCGGGGATCTGCTCGCCATCGAACTCGAGGCGCAGCTGGAGCGTCTCGCCCCGGCTGCTGACCACCAAGGAGAGAGGAAGCTCCACCTTCTCCACCACGGTGCCAAAGCGCGGCACCAGTTGGTGAGGTTCGGGGGCGACAGGGGCCGCCGGCATGGGGTAGTTCTCAAACACGAACAGACTCTGGAACAGACGCGACCGGCCTTTGGTCAGTGCCGCCAGCGACTGGGTGCCGTGCTCATTGAGTGCCATCAGGTCGGTCTGCAACCGGGCGATATGCTCGGCCAGGGTCAGCTCGGTGCGCCACGCCAGGGCCAGTGGCAGGCTATTGATGTAGAGCCCGACGCTCGCGGTGATCCCCTCAATGGGGTAATCCCGGCCCGGGGTCACGTTGCCCACCAGGGTGACGGCATCGCCAGAGCGGCGTGCCAGCAGACGGTGCCAGGCATATTGGGCCAACAGGCCTGCAGTCACGCCAAGGTCGCGGGCACGGCGCGCGAGCAAGGTCGCCACCTCGGCCGACAACGCCGTGGCGCACACCGCCGGTCGCTGCTGGGTATGGCGCCCGCTTGCGCGAGCGTCCAGCGTCACCCCGAACAGGCAGGCGAGATCGTTAGGCTTTGTTAGCAGCTCGCCACGCCCCTGCCAGTAAGCCTCGGCGCTGCGGGCTTGGCTGGCGATATGGCCGCCAAATTCGAGCCAGGCGGTATCCGGCTCGGCTTGTGGCAGCAGGCCGTTCATCAGCGCCTGATAGCCGCGATGCAGGGAGCCCAGCAACACGGGACCGCTCCAGCCATCCAGCACGCCGTGATGGGCGCTGAAGATCACCTTGTGGTGATCGGGGGCCAATTTGAAACAGGCAAGGCGCAGCAGGGGGGCCTGCTCCAGCGGGATCGGGCGGGCCAGATCCTGCTCGCGGTATGCCTGGACCCGTGTCTCTGCATTTCCCACCTCGGACAAGTCCTCATAGTGGAATGGCAACTCGGCGTGCTTGAGGATGCGCTGCAGCGCGACCCCATCCGCCAGCACCAGTTCGCTGCGAAGGGCCGGCCAGCAGGCGATCTGCCCCTGCCAGGCCTGACGGTAGACCGCCACGTCCAGCGGCTGGTGATAGGCGATCTCGGTCTGCAGGTGATAGGCGTGATCCCGGGGCAGCAGCGCCCTGTGATGGAACATGCTCTGCTGAAGCGAGGTCATGGGCAGCAGGGTCTCCACCTCACGCCCGCTCAGCACCCGATCGAGCGCGGCTTGCGAGAGGCCAAGCCCCGGGAAGTCGCTCGGGGTGTGACGCGGGGCCTTCACCGTGCAGCAGTGATCTACCAGCGCCGTCAGGTTGTCCGCCAGCCGCGCCATCAGAGCGTCGCTCCCTTGCTGGTTGAGGGCGCCGACCTGGCGCAGGGTGAGGCGGCCATCAAACACGCCACCGTGCAGACTGACCAGCTCCCGCGGCAGGTTGTCAGGGGACGTGGGTGCCCCCGGCGCCACGGGCAGGGGTTGCCAGGGCTGAGCGGCCTCGCCCTGATGGCTGACCCCCAGGTAGTTGAAGACCACCAGGGCCTGGGACAGCTCAGACCCACGAGGGTGGTGCAGCCGCAGGGCGTTGAAGCCCACCCCCTTGTCCGGCACGGCGCGCAGCTGCTCCTTGGTGGCGCACACCAGTGCATCCCACGCCCCGGCATCCGCCAGCGCCAGCGGGTAGGTGCTGGTGAACCAGCCCAGGGTACGGCTCACGTCCAGTTCGGCATCGATGGCCTCACGGCCGTGTCCTTCCAGCATCACGCAGTGACGGCTGCCGTAACCCTGCTCGCTCAGGGTACGAGTCAGTGCCGCCAGCAGCAGGTCGGGCACCCGGGTGAAGTAGGCCTGGTTGGCGGTGTCGATGAGACGGGCCGTGGTCTCCTGACTCAGTTGCAGCAGGCTGGCGGCGGCGCGGCCATCGGCGGCGCGTCGCTCCTCCAGCAAGCCTAGCTTGCTGGCCTCCCCCTGAGCCAGCCAGAAGCCAAGCTGCTCCTCTTCTCGCTTGGCGTAGGCCGCGAGCCCCTCGCCCCACTGGCGATAGCTGCTGCCCTTGGCGGGCAGTGGCTCGCCCCTGCTCACCCGTGCCAGATCCTCGGCCAGGATGCGCCAGGAGACCGCATCGATGACTAGGTGGTGGAAGGCGAGGAAGAGCCCCTCCACCGTCTCGCCCTCGCGCGCCCCCTCGAGGGAGAGATTGCGCAGGCGGGCCCAGGCCAAAGTGTGGCCGCTGGCAGGGTCGAAATCTCCCTGCAGCTCGGTCAGGCGGGCCTGCAGCTCGGTCTCATCAAGATTGGCGGCATCCAGGGTCGGCAGCGGCGGCAATGCCAGCTCGGCCAGGTAGCGCTGGCCGGTTGGGGTCACCGCCAGACGCAGGGCATCGTGGTGCTGGCGCAACGCATCCAGCCAGCCGCGCAGGGCCTCATCGTCCACCCCGGCCGGCAGGCGCAGGATCACCCCCTGGTTCCAGTGACCGGGCCTGGCAAAGCCCTGCTCGAAGAACCAGTGCTGGATGGGGTGGAGCGGGAACTCGCCGGTCAGGCTGCCCTGCTCGCACCTGTGACTGACCGCCTGCTGCTGGCCGAGCTGGCGGCAGAGGCGGCGCACCGTCTTGGCTTCGAACACGTCCTTCACGCTGCAGTGCAGTCCCGCATCCCGCAGCCTGGTGGTGAGCTGGATGCTGAGGATGGAATCCCCCCCCAGACGGAAGAAGTCATCCTCCACCCCGAGGGGCTGCTTGAGCACCCCCTGCCAGATGGCGAGCACTGTCTGCTCCAGTTCGTTTTGCGGCTCGCCCTTGCTCTGCTGCCAGACGATGGCGGGCAGGCGGCGCAGGTCCAACTTGCCGTTGGGGGTGAGGGGCATCTCGGGCAGCCAGCACAGGCGCGCCGGCACCATGTATTCGGGCAGGCACTCGCCGGCACGCTGCAGCAGGGCATCGCCGTCGGGCTCCCTTGCCCCGGCCTGCAGACAGGCATAAGCGAGCAGGCGCCCCTCCTGCACCACCACCTTGATCTGGCGGATGACCGGGCACAATTCGGCGAGCCGAGTCTCTATCTCCCCCGGCTCGATACGATAGCCGCGCAGCTTGATCTGCTCGTCTATCCGGCCCAGATACTGGATGTTTCCATCGCGGCGCAGCAGGGCTCGATCGCCGGTGCGATAGAGGCGATGGGTACGTTCCGCCAGCGCCAGCTCGATAAAGGCCTCCTGAGTGCGCTCCGGCAGATTGAGGTAGCCGCGAGCCAGCCCCAGCCCCGCCAGGCAGAGCTCGCCGGGCACCCCCACCGGGCAGAGGTTGCCCGCCTCGTCCAGGATCAGCGCCTTCAGGTTGTTGACGGGTCGACCTATGGTGATGGGCGCCCCCGGGGTGAGCCGCGCGCAGAGCGCGGTGACGGTGCATTCGGTTGGGCCGTACATGTTGTAGAGGGCCACCCGCTCCCCCCAACGCTCCACCAGGCTGCTCGGGCACGCTTCGCCGCCAAAGCCGATGGCCTTGAGGGAACCGAGATCCGCCGCTGGCAATAGATTCGCGAGCAGGGCGGTCGGCAAAATCATATGGCTGGCACCCCGAGCGATCGCGGCACTGATCACCCCCTCGCCCGGCTCGCCGAAGTGCAGGGCCGCGCCGCAGTAGAGCGGCAGCAAGCTGGTCATGTTGCCCGCATCAAACGAGAGGGACATGCAGTTGAACATGGCGCCACCCTTCCCAAGGGCGATGCGCTCGCCGTGATCCGCCATCAGGTTGACCAGGCTGCCCTGCTCCACCATGACCCCCTTGGGCAAGCCGGTGCTGCCGGAGGTGTAGATGATCTGGGCCAGCATGGCGGCATCCCGAGGCAGTGCGGGCGTGCTGGTTGGCATCTTGTCCAGCGCAAGCCCGTGCAGATCGTGATATTCGGCAGCCGTGCCCGCCAGCGCCTCGCCAAGCCGCGCATCCGGCACGCCACCCAGCACCAGGCTGATGGATGCATCGCCTAAGATATGGGCCAGTCGCTCGGCAGGATAGGCAGGGTCGAGGGGCACATAGGCCGCCCCCGCCTTCCAGCAGGCGAGCAGGGCAACCACGAAGGCGACATCGCGCCTGGCCTGGATGCCGATGGCGGCGCCCAGGGTGACGCCGCGAGCCTGCAGCCAGTGGGCCAGCCGGTTGGCGCGCACCTCCAGCTCGCCATAAGTCAAAGATTGCGCGCCGTCGCTCACCGCCAGCGCGTCCGGCGATTGCCCAGCGCGCCGCTCGATATGACAGAGCAGGGTGTCGCGGCTCGGGTAATCCGGCGGCAGGTCGGCAAGCTCGGCGGCCAGCGCGGCCTGGTCGGTGCCCGCCTCCAGCGGCAGTTGCCAGATGTCGGTCTCGGGGGCCGCCACCACGGCGCGCATCAGGTGCAGCAGGCGATCGGCGTAGGCCTGGATGGTCTCTCGATCGAACAGGGCGGTAGCGAACAGCCAGTCCACCCTGACGGAATCCATCAGCTCGGTCACCTTGACCGAGATGTCGGTCTTGGCCGGCAACACAGGCGAGGTCTCCTCCACCAGCTGGCAGCCGGGGATGAGATCGTTGAAGTCCACCTTGGCCTGATAGACCAGCATGATCTGGAAGATGGGGTTGATGGCGGTGGTGCGATCGGCGCCGATGGCCTCTGCCAGCGCCTCGAAACGGTAGAGCTGGTGATCGAAGGCCGCCAGATCCTCCTCCCGGCACTGCTGCAGATAGTCGACAAAGCTGGGCTTGCCGCTGAGTTGAGTGCGCAGCACCAGGGTATTGACGAAAAAGCCCACCAGCGACTCGATTTCGTGACGCTCGCGATAGGCGAGCGGGGTGCCGATCACCACTTCCTTCTCGCCGCTCTGGCGCACCATCAGCAAGGCAAACAGGGCGTGCAGACCGATGAAGTTGGAGGTGCTGTGGCGCTGGCAGAGGCGCTTGAAGCTCTCCCACAGGTCGCTCTCGATGGTGGAGAAGACCAGCTCGCCGCCGCTGTCCTGATGGGCCGGGCGCGGCTTGTCGAGCGGCAGACCGTGCACCTCGGGGCTGCCACCTAGCCGATCGACCCAGAACGGCTTGAACTCGGCGTGATAATCGAGAAAACGCGGTGAGTTGAACCAGCGGGCATAGTCGATGTAGGTGAGCGGCAGCTCGCTTACCTGCAGAGGCTCGCGGTTCTGGTGGGCAAGAAAGGCGCGCTTGAGATCCGCGAACATGTTCTTGACCGACCAGCCGTCGGAGATGATGTGGTGCTGAGTGATTAGCAGCACGTGTTCGCGGCTGCCCAGCCGTATCAGATGCACCCGGCTCAGATCCCCTTTGGTCAGGGAGAAGGGGCGCCCGATCTCCTCGCGTACCCGCCTGGCCACATAGGCCTCGCGCTCGGCTGCGGGCTCTGTGCTCACATCCTCAATCTGCAACGTGAAGGGCTCGTGGGGCAGGATCTCCTGCGCCCCCCTGCCCGCCTCGTCCTTGATGAAGCGGGTACGCATGCTGGGGTGACGGGCAAACAGGTGGTCGAAGGCAAATTCCAGCGCCGCCGTGTCCAGCTCTCCCTTGATGCGAAAATAGACCGGCATGTTGTAGAGGTGGGAGGCCTCCTCGTACTGCTCGATAAACCAGAGCCCGCTCTGGGACGACGAGAGCGGCCCCTGCAAGGCCCCCTCGGCGACGATAGGCGCCTCGAAGGCGGCGCGGGCCGCCAGGCAGCGCACCAGCTCATCCTTGTGGGCCTTGATGGTGGCGCCGATGGCTGGTGTCACCGCCTCCTTGCTCGACTGGGAGATAAGCTGGCCTTTCTCGTTCAAAGCCAGCTTCACTCCCTGCCGTTCCAGCTGTTTCAACAGCAAAATCATATTGTTCATCTGTTTCTCAAGCCTCAGGCACTCAGGGTGGCGCCGCCGTCGACGACCAGATCCTGCAGCGTGATGTGGCTGGCCAGATCCGAGGCCAGGAAGAGGACGGTATGGGCGATCTCCGCCGGGGTGGCGACCTTGCGCAGGGGGATGCCGAGCTTGAACTGCTCCGGCAGCCCGGCGATGGTGCGGGCCATGGCCTCCTCGCTTGGCAGCATGCCGCGCAGCATGGGGGTATCCGTCGAGCCCGGCGACACCAGGTTGGCGCGCACGCCGAAGGGGGCCAGCTCCAGCCCCACCGTCTGGGTCAGGCTGGTGACGGCCGCCTTGGAGGCGCAATAGGCCGCCATCTGCATGCGCGGTACATGGGCCGCATTGGAGCCGATGGTGACAATGGCGCCGCGCCGCTGCCCCTTGAAGTGGGGCACCAGGGCCCGCAGCAGATAGAAGACGCCGCTGGCGTTGACCGTCATGCAGTCCTGCCAGTCATCATCGCTTAAGGTTTCGGTGGGGCCGAGACGCAGTACCCCGGCCCCGTTCACCAGCACATCGAGCCCGCCGTCCGCCAGCAGCGCTGCGCAGCAGGCGTTGACCGCCTTCGAGTCGCCGATATCGAGCAGCCGGGTGGCATAGGGGTAGTCTGCTTCGGGAAATGCCAGATCCAGCCCCACCACGATTGCGCCGGCCGCCACGAACTGCGTCGCCACCTCGCGGCCGATGCCGCGCCCGGCCCCGGTCACCCAGACCCGCTTGCCAGTGAAATCAAAGGCCATTGCTTGTTGCTCCTTATCCATCACCACACCATCTCCACGCTCTCTTCGTCCTCGGCAAGCAGGCCGTCGAGGAAACGGCAAAAGTCATCTAGGCGCGGGTGATCGAACACGTCGGAGACCTTGACCTGCACCCCGAACTCGGCGCCGAGCCGGTTGACTATCTGGATGGTCTGCAGGGACTGGCCCCCCAGTTCGAAGAAGTTGTCCGTGGGCGCCATGGTGGCGAGCCCCAGGATCTGCTGCCAGATGGCGCCGACCCGGTTCTCGGTCTCGCTGCCCAGGGTCAGGGCTTCGCCGCCCGCCTGGTAGGCGGCCAGCAGGGCCTTGCGATCCAGCTTGTTGGAGCCGGTGCGAGGCAGCTGGTCATAGTGGCGATAGTCGGTGGGGATCATGGCGGCGGGCAGCACCCTGGCCAGCTGCGCCTTGATGACCCGGCTGTCGCGCTCCGGCCCCGCCACGAAGGCCACCAGCCGGCGCACGCTGCCGATGCTCACCCCCTGCACGCACGCCTCGTCCACCCCGGGCAGGGCCAGCAGCTGGGCCTCCACCTCGCCGGGCTGGATGCGATAGCCGCTTATCTTGAACTCGTTGTCGCGCCGGCCGAGGTAGACCAGCCGGCCGGCCACCAGGCGCACCCGATCGCCGGTGCGATAGACGGGCAGCACCTCTTCGCCGATCCGCAGGGTGCCAAAGCTCCCTTGCACACCGCCCACGTAACCATTGGCCAGTTGTGGGCCGAGCAGCACCAGCTCCCCCTCGCTGGCGGGTTGCTCCCCCGCCCCCAGGATGAGCGCCTGCATGCCGGGCAGCGGCAGGCCGATGGGCAACTGGGCCTGGCTCGGGTCTTCCTGTTGCAGCTCCTGGGTGGTCACCACCACGGTCGTTTCGGTGGGACCGTAGGTGTTGAACAGGCGCACATCGGAGCGGCCCTGACGCTGCCACTGGGCCAGCTGCTCGGGGTAGACCGCCTCGCCGCCGATGATGACGGTAGCCAGATTGGCAGGAATGTGGGCCTGACCCGCCGTCAGCGCCACCACCCACTCGTTCCAGAAGGCGGTGGGCAGGTCGAGGTGGGTGATCCCCATCTGCTCCACCCCGGCCGCAAAGGCGGGCATGGATTCGAGCAGGGCGTCGGTACGCAGTACCAGGGTGGCGCCGGCGCTCAAGGTGGCGAACACCTCCTCGATGCTGGCGTCGAAGTTGAAGGGGGCGAATTGCAGCATCCGCGCCTCTTCATCCAGGTGATAACGGCAGCGGGCGGCGGCGGCGAAGTGATCCAGCGCGCCGTGGCTCACCGCCACCCCCTTGGGCAGGCCGGTCGAGCCCGAGGTGAACATCAGGTAGGCGACGGCGCGGCCGGCGGCCGGCTGGTTGAGCCGATCACCGCTCACCAGATCCCCCGCCAGCAGGGTGCGCCCCTCAAACAGGCTGGCCAGCTTGTGGCGGTACTCGGCCTGGGTAATGAGGGTCTTCACCTCCCCCAGCCGCAGGATATGGCCCTGGCGCTCCAGCGGCTGCTCGGGATCGAGCGGCACATAGACGGCGCCCGCCAGCAGCACCGCCAGCTGGGCGAAGATGGCCTGTGGGGTGCGGGCCAGCATGACCCCCACCTTGTCGCCGGGGGCGACGCCTGCGGCCTGCAGGGCGGCCGCCATCTGTTCGGCTCTGGCCAGCAGCGCCTCGTAGCTGAAGCGGGCCTCTCCCTGCTCCAGCGCGATCTTGTCCGGGGTCTGGGCGGCGAAGTGGCAGAGCGCCTCCAGCACCGGCCGCACCTGGAGAGTTTCCTGGGCGGGGCCGGCGATCAGGGCGCTGGCCCGCTGCTCGGCCAGCCAGTCGGCCTTGAGCGTCCCCAGGGTCTGGGCGGGCTCGGTCAGCCAGCGGCCCAGCAGGGCAAACAGGGTATCGGCGATGACCGCCAGATCGGCCTGACAGTAGCAGCCGGGGTTGGCGTCCAGATCCAGTCTGGGCTGGCCATCGACGCCGACCTGCACCTCGATGGTGAGATCCTCCACCGGGCCGGCGCTGATGTTGAGAATATGGGCAGATAGCGGCCCAAAGCGGCGAGCGTGATCGAACGGCATGATGTTGACCAGCGGGCCGAACAGGCGTTTGTCGCCCCCCACCAGGCCAAGGTCGCGGCGCAGCAGCTCGTAGCGGTAGTGCTGGTGCTTGCGCACCCCGCGCTTGGCCTTGGCCACGGCGCCGGCGGCTCCCGCCAGATCCAGTTCTTCATCCAGTGCCAACGCCAGCGGGGTGATGTTCATCTGCATGCAGGGCACGGTCAGCGACGCCGAGCCGATGCGGTTCATCATCATCAGGCCGAGCAGGGTCTTATCCTGGCCGCTCGACAGCGACAGCTGGGCCGAGAGGCCGGCCAGCAGCAGATCGGGCCAACCCAGCTTGTGCTCGTCGGCAAAGCCGGTCAGGGATTGCCAGAGCGCCGCCGGCAGCGGGCGGCTCTCGCGGATAAAGTCGGCGGCAATCGGTGCGCGGGTCTCGCCAAAGGACTTCACCTCGGGCCAGCCTTGCAGCTGCTCCTGCCAGAAGGCGCGGGCGGCGTCGTTCTTGCCGCTCTGCTCGCGGCTCGCCTCTTCTGCCAGCACTTCAGCCAACGAGCCGAAGGGAGATGGGGAGTTCATCTCACCGGCCAGCCCCTCTGCATACAGTTCGGCGATGCGCTGGAACAGCAAGGTGGTGCCAAAGCCGTCGAGGGCGATGTGGTGCACGCAGCTGTAGAGATAATCGCGGCCGGGGCCGCGCAGCAAGGCGAAACGGCAGGGCGCCTCTTGGGTCAGCTCGAACGGGCGGCGCAGATCGGCCCAGGCCCAGGCGCGGGCCAGCGTCTCGTCATCGTGCTCGAGGGAGATTTCTTCATAGGCCAGGGGCAGCTCATGCGAGACGAAGCAGACCGCCTCCTTATCGTCTTCGAAGTGGCCCTTGAGCGCCTCGCACTCCCCTACCGCCTTGGCAAGGGTCGCGGCCAGCACGGCCGCCTCGACCTTGCCGTCGAAGGCGATGCACTCGGCGGTGTTGAACATCGCCTTGTCGTCATTGAGCAGATGTCCGGACCAGAGCCCCTGCTGGGGGATGGTCAAGGGGAAGCGGTTCATGGGGTCACCTCCAGCGCCTGGGCTGCCAGCCTGGCCTCGATCAGGCGCCACCAGCCGTTGAGGGTCGGCAACTTGGCGAGATCAACGAAGCCGAGATCCACCCCGGCGGCGCGCCACTCGGTGAGCAGGGCCATGATCCGCACAGAATCCAGACCGTAGTCGATGAGGTTCTCGTCGGGGTCAAACTCATCTTCGTCCTCGTCGATATGACTCAGCAGCCGCGCCTTGAGCCCCTCATACGTCAGCAACGGATTGCTCTGGACGGCAGAAGCGGCAACCGGCGCAAGGGCCAGCACCTCCTCGCAGCGGATCACCTTGCCGCAGCGGGTTGCCACATAGTCGAGCGCCATCTGGTGGTCGGCCAGGGAGAAGTCCGCCACCCCGTCCGCCAGGAAGAAGGGCTGGATGTCGCGCATGAAGGCGTCGCAGGCGGTCATCATGCAGCCAATATGGCCGTAGATGCCGCCGATGATCAGCTGATCCCGCCCCAGCGCTTTGAGCATCTGCTCGAGCTCGGAGCGCTGGAAGGCGCTGTAACGCCACTTGACCAGCACAGTGTCGTCCCGCTCTGGGCGCAGGGCTGCCACCACCTGCTGCTGCTCGGGCCGCTTGTTGAGACCCGGGCCCCACATGTCATTGAGCAGGGCGCGATCTTCAGGGGATTGATCCTTGGGCTGGGCGGTGTAGAAGACCGGGATGCCGAGGGCCTTGCACTGCTTGCGCACGGCGGCCAGCTGCTCGGTGAGCGCCGCGATCAGCGGGCTGTTTTCGCCATAGAAGGCGGTGAAGTACTCCTGCATGTCGTGGATCAGCAGGGCGGCGCGTTTGGGATCCAGAGACCAGTTGACCTTGTTGGCCTTCCACTGGCTGGGCATGGCGTAATTGTTCAGGGTTGGGATAGCCATAACGTCATGATTCCTTACTAGTTTTTATGCTGTAGAGGCTGGTTGGCGGCGATGGCGTGCGCAATGCGCGCCCGCAGCCCCTGCTTGTCAATCTTGCCCACCGCCGTCATGGGCAGGGCGTCCAGAGTTTCGAAACGGTCGGGCAGCTTGAAGTCCGCCACCCCGCGCTCGCGCAGAAACTTGCGCAAGGCCAGCGGCTTCAAGGCGGGATCCGTGCTGACGATGAAGGCACAGCTCTTCTCCCCCATGGCGCTGTCGGGCATGGAGACCAGGGCCGCATGGGTGATGGCCGGATGGTGCAGCAGCTGGTTTTCCACCTCTTCCGCCGCGATCTTCTCGCCGCCCCGGTTGATCTGATCCTTCTGCCGCCCCACCACGGTGAGGTAACCATCGGCATCCTGTACCACCAGATCGCCGGAGCAGTAGAAACCCTCGCCATCGAACACCCGGGCGTTGTGGGCCGGGCTCTGGTAGTAGCCGCGGAAGGTATAGGGGCCGCGGGTGTGCAGGGCGCCAGGCTCGCCGGGGGCAACCGGATTGCCCGCCTCATCGAGGATGCGCACCTCGTCGTCCGGGCTCATGGGACGGCCCTGGGTGTGAATGACCTTCTCGTCGGGATCAGAGAGCCGGGTGTAGTTGACCAGCCCTTCCGCCATACCGAACACCTGCTGCAGCCGGCAGCCGAGCAGCGGCCCAATCTTGCTGGCCACCGCCTCCCCCAGCTTGGCGCCACCCACTTGCAGCAAGTCGAGGCTCTCGAGCTGAGTGCGCGCAGTGGGGTCCGCTTCCGCGGCCTGCAGCCAGAGCGAGACCGCAGGCGGCACCAGCGAGGTGAGATTGACCCGGTGACGGGCGATCAGCGGGAAACAGCTGATGGGGCTGGGGTCGGGTGCGAGCACCACGGTGCCGCCCGCCTCGAATACCCCGAGGGCGCCCGGGGAGCTCAGGGGGAAGTTGTGGGGCGCCGGCAGGGCGCACAGATAGCGGGTATGGGGGCCGAGGCCGCAGATCTCATTGCTGCGGCGCACGCTGTACAGGTAATCGTCGTGGGTGCGGGGGATGAGCTTGGGGGTGCCGGTGCTGCCACCGGAGAGCTGGAAGAAGGCCACCTCGTCCGCCGGGGTCGGGCCATATTTCACTGGCTCACTCTCATCCCCCTTCGTCAACCAGTGGGTCAGCCCCAGCGCCCCTGCGTCGCCATCCAGCAGCACCAGTTCGGCACCGATGCTTGCCAGCAGCTCGCTCTCGCGACCCTTGCTCGCAAACAGCGGGTGGGTCAGCGAGCCGATAAAGAGGCGCGGTGTGATCTGCTCGGCGTAAGAGAGGAGCTCCAGCCTGTTGTGGCTAAAGAGCGCGTTGACCGGCGCGATGCCGGCCTTGAGCAGGGCAAAGAACACCAGATAGAACTCGGCCACGTTGGGGAGCTGCACCAGCGCGGTATCCCCTGCCCCCAGGCCGTGGTGGGCAAGATTTGCGGCCAGCCGGCTCGAGGCGGCGTCCAGCTCACGATAACTGAAGCGGCGCTCGCCGCAGAGGATCGCCTCGGCGTCGGGGGCCTGCTCGCACTGACGCGCCAGCATGGCGGTCAGCGGCTCGCCGCGCCAGTAACCCTTGGTGCGGTACTGCTGGGCCAGATCTTCGGGCCAGCGGGTATAGGGCAGGAAGCGGTTGAGTTGGCTCATTGCGCCACCTCCGGACTCAGGCCCAGTGCCTTGAGCATGGTGCCAAGCTTGGTGCCGGTCTCGGCCCACTCCATGGCGGGATTCGAGCCAGCGACGATACCGGCGCCGGCAAACAGCTCGACCTGATGGCCATCGAGCACGCCGCAACGGATCACCACAGCCCACTCGCCGTTTCCCTGGCTGTCGCACCAGCCAACGATGCCGCTGAACAGGGCGCGCCGGAAGGGCTCCTGCTCGCGGATGAACTGGCGGGCCAGATCAGTGGGATAGCCGCACAGGGCCGGGGTGGGATGAAGCTGGCAGGCAAGTGACAGCACCGATGCCTCGCCACCGTGCAGCCGGCCAGCGATGGGGGTGCCCAGATGCCAGAGGGTATCCGTGCTCATCAACGAGGGATGAGCGGGGATCGCCAGCTCGCGGCAGTGGGGGGTCAGCACCCGGCGGATCTCGTCGATCACCAGACGGTGTTCATGCTGATCCTTGCGAGAAGCCAGCAGATCCCTGGCCACCATTTCGTCTTGCGCCGGCTCGCTCACCCGTCTGGCGGAGCCCGCCAGCGGGTGGGTGAACACCTCTCCCCCGCTGACCCGCAGCAGCAGCTCCGGGCTGGCGCCCAGCAGGCGGCGACCCTGGCCGAGCGGTAGAGAGAAGTGGAAGGCGTGGGGATTCTGGGTCATCAGACGGGCCATCACCTGCTTAGGATCGGCAGGCTGGTGCAGGATAAGGGTGAGTTTGCGCGACAACACCACCTTGGCGAGACGACCTTGTGCAAACGCATCCAGCGCCGCACTGACCGAGGCCTGGAATTCGCTGGCCGGCGGGGTGCTCTGCACCGAGATGACCCGGTTGGCCTCGGGGGCCTGCTCAACCGCTGTCACCGATGACGGCTCTGTCGGGGCCAGTTTCTCGCCCCGCTTATAGTTGCCGGGCACATAGAGGCAGGAGGCCTCCGCCGGGTCGAACGCAAAAGCACCGATCAGCAGAGGATTGCTCTGGCCGGCGGCGCTGGCCGCGGCTAAGGCGCTGGCAATCTGTTGTTCCAGCAGGGGCCACTCGCAGGCGGGGGTGGTGATGGGTTGCCCCAGGTCAGTGGCACTGATCGTGCCCTGACACGAGGTAAACAAGAAATCAGGCGACATCTTCGCCTCGGCAGGTGTGCCATTGTCCATTACTCGAGTCTTCACGTAACACCCTCAAAGAAGATTCAAAATGATAATGATTATCAGTTTGAATTTGTGCGACGGTAAAATACTCGCTTTGAAATCGCGGGGTCAATGGGATTTTGCATCGTTAAAACAGGAGCTTGTCTGTGGGTATGTCGGGGATGACGCCAGGGCGGGCCTGCTGGCGGTGAAGGGAAACAGCTACTCGAATGAAAACGGATTGCCATCCCCATATGGGGGATGCGACAGAAACCGGTCAGGGCGGCCCCACTGGCGGCCAACCCGCTTTGCCTCTAAGATGGCGCCACCTCTTGTGACAGCCCCGAAAATGGAACCCTCCCATGTTGAAACACCTGCTTCTGCTCCCCTTCGCCCTGCTGCTTGCGGCCTGCTCGCTGACCCAGTACAGCGTCAGCGAGGGGGAGATCAACCAGTACCTCAAGGAGCGAGTCGCCTTCGAGAAACAGCTGGGGATCCCCGGCATCATGTCGAGCAAGATCCGACTCGATGACATGCAAAGCCGCATCGGCCGCAGCCAGGCCGACAAGGTCGAGCTGGATGCCGCCGGCGAGCTGCAGGTGGCAAGCCCCCTTGGCAGCCAGCAGATGAAGATCCGCCTCTCCCTGAGTGCCCGCCCCGACTACGTGGCCGAGCAGGGCGCCATCTATCTGCGCGATCTCGAATTGCTCTCTGTCAAGACCGAGCCGGCGGACGTGGGCACCGCCCTCTCCCCGCTCTTGCCCACCTTCAACCAGTCCCTCTCCCTGTTCCTCTCCCAAACCCCCGTCTACCGGCTCGATGGCAGCCGCCAGAACGAGGCGCGGATCAAGGAGAAGGTCGAAGCCCTCAAGGTGGAGCCGGGCCGACTGGTCATCCCCTTCAAACTGATGTGACACCTGCCGCCGCGCCTCTCCTCTTCACCCCACCGGGGCGCGGTTTTTTTCTTCTCAAGCCCCGCCCTTTGCCCCATAATGCACACCATTCTCATTTAGATTCATGAGAAGCGTCATAATAAAATCAACAATATGGTGAGAAGGACATGAGAAAAACCGTACTGGTGCAGGCGATCGCCTGCGCACTCCTCAGCAGCG